>JBFGKX010000164.1:0-5275 GCA_041576455.1 Paenisporosarcina sp.
GCTAGCTCCGATTCCCAGCTCGCACTTCCGTTTCAGAACCTCATTCGAAAACAGGTTTTCGATTCGTTTCTTCCAACGTCAGCGTCGAGCTTTCTTGGGACTCTTCGCTTTTCTTATTTCAACCAGCCTAGTAGCATTTCACGAATTAATTTACTTGCCGTGTTTGCTGTTTGCTCTGATGAGTCATAGATAGGTGCTACTTCCACTAAATCGAATCCAACCACATTTACATCAGATCCAGCAATAGCATGGATTGATGCTAACAATTCACGAGACGTAATGCCTCCACAGTCGACTGTACCTGTACCTGGTGCATGAGCCGGGTCAAGGACATCAATATCAATGGTTACATATACAGGACGACCTGCAAGTGTTGGTAATACTTCTTTTAATGGTTCTAATACTTCAAATTTCGATATGTGCATGCCATTTTCTTTTGCCCATTCAAATTCTTCTTTCATGCCCGAACGAATTCCAAATGAATAAACATTATTAGGACCAATGTGTTCAGCAATCTTGCGAATTGGTGTGGAGTGAGAAAGTGGTTCACCTTCATATGACACACGTAAATCAGTATGCGCGTCCATATGAATGATTGCTAAATCTGCGTATTTCTCAGAAACTGCTTTCATTACTGGCCACGAGACTAAGTGTTCGCCACCCATACCAACTGGAACTTTCCCGTCTGCTAAGAGTGTCTTCACATATGATTCGATTTCATCAATACTTTTTTGTGGATTTCCAAAAGGTAACGGAATGTCCCCTGCATCAAAATACTTTACATCTTCAAGGTCACGGTCTAAGTAAGGACTGTATTCTTCTAATCCAATCGACACTTCACGAATGCGCTGTGGACCGAAACGAGAACCTGGACGGTAACTTACTGTCCAGTCCATTGGCATTCCGTAAATAACTGCTTGAGATTCATCGTAATTAGGATGACTTTTTATAAAGACATTGCCGGAATAAGCTTCATCAAATCTCATCTTTTATTCCCCCGCTAAATCTTTCACGAACTTCGGTAACACGAAAGCGGCTTTATGCAATTCTTTCGTGTAATATTTCGTGTCGATTTCATGGAATCGCGCATCTTCTACTTCAAGTGGATCGTATTTTTTTGAACCTACTGTGAAACACCAAAGACCACTTGGGTAAGTTGGGATGTTTGCCGTATATAAACGAGTAATTGGGAAAATTTCTTTCACATCTTTTTGAACTTGCTTGATTAAATCTGGTGTAAACCAAGGGTTGTCCGACTGAGCTACGAAAATCCCATCTTCTTTTAATGCTTTAGAAATTCCTGCATAAAAACCTTTTGAAAATAAATTCACTGCCGGTCCTACAGGTTCAGTTGAATCCACCATGATGACATCGTATTCGTTATCAGCTTCAGCAATGTGCATGAAACCGTCTCCTACTTTAACTTCAACTCGTGGATTTTCTAATTCTGATGCGATTGTTGGCAAGTATTTTTTCGAGAACTCAATTACTTTGCCATCGATGTCAACAAGTGTCGCTTTCTTTACTTGTGGATGTTTCATGATTTCACGAATCACTCCACCATCTCCACCACCTACTACTAATACGTTCTCAGGGTTTGGATGTGTGAATAAAGGAACGTGTGCCACCATTTCATGGTAAACAAATTCATCTTTTTCAGATGTCATTACCATGCCGTCTAGGAATAACATATTGCCCCATTCAGCCGTTTCCGCCATTTCGAGCAATTGAAAATCTGTTTGCTCTGTATGCAAGGTACGGTTCACCTTCATCGTAATGCCAAAGTTGTCGGTTTGTTTTTCTGTAAACCAAAATCCAGCCATGTTTTTAATCTCCTTTACTTACGAGGTTAGTGGATCCGTTCCCGGCATGTAGCGAAAGTGAACGCGGTCTGCCGAAAAACAAATACAGAAAAAGTATAGATGTTTTTGACAAAAATACAACTATTATTTCACAACAAATGTATTTTGATTTCATTACACCAACTTTTCCCACTACACATCTCGATAAATTTTGCATTTTGACGTTCGCCTTTTATGCAATTCAAGTGTTTAATCCTGCCTTTAATTTACCATACTACAAGAAAGAATGGTTGAATGGAGGGATGTCAACATGCGGCGGACGGATTACCAACTTCATAAACGGAAGCGACAAAAACTTCGATTCATTATTTGGCTACTCATAGTTGCCGTAAGCGCATTGTGTACGATTTTTCTCGCATTACGTATATATGCGCACATTCTGGGACCACCTTCTCTAGCTGTATCCAAAGCGACCGTATTTTTAGATAGAAATGGCCATTCAATAGGTGACCGTTTTGCCGAACAACGTCGGTATTGGGTCAAATTAGAAGACATGTCTCCTTTTATACGTGACGCTATTATAGCCGTAGAGGATCAAGAATTTCATGAGCATCATGGATTCGATTATACTCGAATTGCCTCAGCCATCCTTACAGACGTGAAAGCCATGAGAAAAGTTGAAGGCGCCAGTACCATCACTCAACAATACGCACGAAATTTATATCTAACACATGATAAAACATGGACACGTAAAGCAAAAGAAGCACTGTATGCCTATCGAATGGAGCTTTTTTATGAAAAAGATAAGTTGTTAGAGGGGTATTTAAATACCGTCTATTTCGGTCATGGCATGTACGGGGTTGAAGCTGCAAGTCGTTTTTATTTTGGTAAGCCTAGTAAAGAATTAACCCTTTCTGAATCCGCATTACTCATGTCCATTCCAAAAGGTCCAAGCATTTATTCTCCCCTAATTAATGAAGAAAATGCGTACGAACGCCAAAAGATCGTACTCAGATTAATGGAATCTGAAGGCATGATCACAAGTGAAGCTGTACATCGAGCAAAACTTGAAAAAGTGGTGTTGAAAACAGAAGAATGGAAAACAATTAAAAGCACAGCTCCTTATTTCTTGGACGAAGTTTGGCATGAAGCAGAACGAATTTTGACATCTAAAGGTCGTGCCATTGCAGAGGGAGGATGGACCATTGAGACGACTTTAAATACGCATCACCAAAAAGTGGCAGAAGAGGTCATTGCTGAATGGATGCCAAATGGTGAACTTGAAGTTGCTTTTGTCAGTATTGAACCTAAAACGGGTTATGTGACCGCTTTAGTCGGAGGACGTTCGTATAACAAAAGTCCCTTTAATCGGGTGACACAAGCAAAACGGCAACCAGGGTCAACCATTAAGCCATTATTATATGCTGCGGCATTAGAAAAAGGGTTTTCCCCATTAACTTTTTTAGAAAGTGAACACACCATTTTCACATATGATGATGGACGATCTCAATATGAACCTAACAATGTGAATGGCGAATTTGCCAATCATCCCATTTCTTTAGCCCAAGCACTGGCCATTTCGGATAATATTTATGCGGTTAAAACACTCGAAAAGGTTGGGTATAAACCATTTCACTCCGTTTTAAAACGATTAGGTGTCGAAACATCCGTCCAAGACACTCCATCCATAGCACTTGGCACAGCGGAAGTGACATTAAAAGATTTAACCGGCGCTTTTAATAAAATTGCAAATGGTGGGATTGATCAAGACTTTCAAACCGTCTTATCCATTAAGGACAGTCATGGAGAAGTGGTTTTTGAAACAGACCCGAACGAACGTGAAGATGATGACCGAGTGATGTCTGCAGATGACGCGTTCATTTTAACTCACTTGATGACTGGCATGTTTGATCCTGTCTTTAATGATTATGCCCCTGCAACTGGCTTATCCATTCGGAGCAAACAAACGAGGCCTTATGCAGCCAAATCAGGAACCACCATATCCGATCAAGTGCTAGTTGGATTCACACCGACGTTAACCGCCGGTGTTTGGAATGGCTATGATGCCGGCCAACAGTTGCGATTAGCAGAAGACAAACAAGCCACAAAGAAAATTTGGATTGATTTTATGGAAAGAGTTCATCAAGGTATCTCGGCAGAACCATTCTTGCCTACCAAAGGAGTAAGGGGAGTCATTGTGGATATCGAAACGGGCGGTTTAGCCGTCACAGCTTGTACGAAACAGCGATTAATGTATGTGAAAAAGGCTGACGTACCAAGGCGATTATGCACAGATCCGAAACTACAGAAACAATTAGTCGAAGATGTTAAAAATAATGAAGAAGGAAATGACGTGATTGAAATGGAAAGTGATGATCCGTGGTCATTGTTCCCATTCTCCTTCTTTAGGAATTAAACAGGCGATGGAAAATAGAAAAAAAGCTTTCTCTTTCTCGGCAACAGGTGTCCGATGAAACAGAAAGCTTTTTTCTTGGTTGGCGCTGACATGAGAAACATGGGGCATCCGGCTTGGGTTTACACAGATGTCACATGGCGCTCATGTACAGACGCTATCCCAATTGTCCTAGCTCACCTTTTGTAAGCTATATTTTAAGTGTACTTGTATTTTTAGATAGATTCAACTCTAGATAAGTACCAGATGAAAATGTCACATTTTGTCCACCTGTTTGTAAAATATTAGGGAGTCAATTCTTGATGCAATTTTTCATCACTTCGTTCCCACATCTCCGGGTTATGCGTTTGCAAAAATTCTTTTAATAATTCTTTAGAAGTATCGTCCATATGATCTACAATAATTTGACGTTTCATTGATTTATCCATTTTGTTCACGTGGTCTGCTAAAATTTTAAATCCTCGTCGCTTTTCACGATTAATGATCATTTCACATCCGGTAACACCAGCATAATATGGGCCCGTCGCTTTGTGATCGATGGTTACCCATACAAGCCAAAATAATTTACCGCCTTCAGAATCCTCTCGGTTCATAGTGAACTTAATGCCACGCTCAGTATCGCTTCGTGCGTGCATCGCTCCGATTTCTACTTTAGCAATTTTTTCTTCTACATTAATGATGACTGGTGATACGTGCTCTAGTGTTAAAGATCCAATTCCGAATCCTCCATGACCATCAGTAGGGTCATTTTTTATAATGGTAAATCCAAGTTTTTGTTTTGGTTTTTCTTCATTTGTCATGTGCTAGTCCCCTCCGTTCTGTTATTATAACGAATATACAAACTTTTGTGAAAGAGGAGGAATTTAAATGCCATATGTAACGGTCAAAATGCTTGAAGGTCGTACTGACGATCAAAAACGTGCACTGGTTGAAAAAGTAACAGCTGCTGTTGCTGAAACCACAAATGCACCTGCTGAAAACGTAGTTGTTTTCATTGAAGATATGCCAAAAAATCATTACGCAGTCGCTGGAAAATTATATAGCGATAAATAAGAAAAGC
>JBFGKX010000165.1:0-5243 GCA_041576455.1 Paenisporosarcina sp.
CAATCACTCTTAAATTCGTATTCAATTCTCCAGCTCCTTTGGATGTCAAACTTCATGACCGATGGATAGTTTCAAAAATGGCCCCACAATTAGTAGATACAATCTTAAAAGACACGTCTAGAGAATTCAAAAAAATTTGCCGTTGTCTATTAATGGTAACACATTATTCTCTGTAGCGTTCATTGTTTACTGAATGATATACCAATTCAAAGACCAGCATTGTTATAGTCACTGATTCAGCTAATAGTCAGAAGAATTTCAATCAAGCTAAAAGGATAAAAATACGCAATCTAATTTTTGTACTTTCTCGGAAAAATGATGGTCGTCTATTTCTTTCGCTTTCCGCGGACGAAACGCTAGTCTCTTTTTCCCCACAGGAATTCCCAGAAATTGCCGAACTTCTTGCTTCTAACTTAATTTGAATAGATACGCTTATAAAAACTTTTTTAAATCGTTAGCATGTACATTCACTCACATTACGAATAAATAAATGAATAAATGAATGAAAAATGATTGAAATGACCGACTCCTGTGGGATAGCAATGTCGTCGAAATCCTCTCGAGTGAGTTAGGCACAAGCCTAAGGAAAGCGGTCATTTCATGGTATTTTTTCTCTATTTCATATAAAAAATTAAACTGCCTGTAATTAAAAGATGACCTTCAATTACTTAGCTACGAACTTTTTCAAATGCATGTAGTTAAATCATTCACTTTATGATTGGATTACAGTTTGAACAGCCAATTTACAATGATGGTCGTTTAATTAATTTAATGTTCTTTATTATCATTTCTTTCATTTGTCTTTCCCATTATAAGCTCACTAATTTTAGGAGCCATCTGAACCAGCAACATGCCAATTAAAGCAATTACCAAAATATAGATACCAGCAAAAATCTGTTGAACCCCTGTCGCAAATCCTGCAATAATAACGGAAAACTCTCCTCTTGGCGTGAGTGTTAGTCCTGTTTCAAAGGACTCTCGTTTATTCAATCCATACCACTTGCCTCCATAGATGCCTACAATCATTTTAGACATAATTGACCAAATGACGATGACAATTAACAAACCAAATGCGGGAACTTCATTTGTGAATTCAATCGTCAATCCAAAGTTTAAAAAGAAAAATGGCAAGAATAAATTTCGCACTGGCATCGACACTTCCTGCACTTTGTCTTTAAAACTCGTTTCAGCCAGCATTATGCCGGCTAGAAAGGCACCGATGACTTCGGACAAATCTAACAACAACGCAAACCCACCATATGTAATCGCGACTCCAAGTACAAACAAGACAAAATAATCTTCTTTCATAAATCGTTTAATCAACTTGTGTATTTTTTTGAACACTACTTTGCCAATAATGAGGGCTCCAATAACAAGCAACGCGATTTTTAAGAATATCAGTACGAAATCAAACCCCGTGAAGCCATCTCCACTTAAGCCAATTAAAATAGTTATTAATATAGGGGCAATTAAATCTTCAAATATCAGCAATGACAAAATAAAACCTGATTCTTTATTATCTAGCTTATTTTTGTGTTCGAGTAATTTAACCGTTATGGAAGAGCTTGTCGCATATACTAGGCCTGCGATTAAAAACGATGTAAATAGTTCATAACCAAATGCCATACAAATACCGAACGTGACACCGATTCCTAGAACAATATCTAGTAAACTGGATTTCCACACTTTTTTGCCTTTTTTAGTGAGTTGCGGAAATGTAAACTTCATCCCAAGTAGAAAAAACAATACAATTAACCCGATCTCCCCAGCAACCTTAAAGACATCCGTATCACCAAAATATTCCGTAAAGGATAAAGCGGTACCCAGTAAGATGAAAATGACGATATCTGGTATGTGCAATAACTTGATCCCCACAAAAGCTGTTATAAACAAAACGAGTAAGATTAGTCCAATACCTAATGGCAAGTTCATCAAAGGTCCACTTCCTTCATTTTTTACGTTCAACTTCATTTCATACTTTTTACATACCCAATATGATAATCTTTTAGGCGAAGATTTTAAAATAAATACGTAAATCATACTTAGAATGGATGATTGGCTTTGGACATCCTCTCCATATGCTTGATACATGAGTTTCCTAGTACCCCCTTTTACTCAAAAAGTAGTACTGTCATACAACTTAAAAACTAGAACCCCCTACTACTTTCTCCTCCATAAATAGACATTTATGCTAATAGATATGACGTGGATTTGATGTGATAATTTAATTACTACAATTGTCTAAAATTTCAGTAAAAGGGGTGCGGTACATTTGAATTTAGGAAAAAAAATCTTTTCAACAGCCATGGCATGCCTGCTTATCTTGGCAATGCTCTTACCTTCTGGGTATGCATTTGCGATCACAGGGAACGAAAGTGGAACTCCCGCAATGCTCGATACACATTTAACTAAAGAGATGCAACAAAATACGGGGTTGATAAACGTAATTGTCACTTTCAAAGGGGACAGTGCACCGACAGAAGACAACGTAAATTTATTAGCGTCACTCGGAATTGATACAGGCATCACATTGCAATCTCTTCCGATAGCAGGCGTGTTAGCTACTTCAGCACAAATTGCAGAACTAGCTCAAAACAAGGCAGTTCGATCACTGTATTTAAACCGTGAAGTTGATTTTTACAACTCGGATGCAAATGATTTAACAGGGGTTAATCAAGTTCGAACGAATGATGCGATGAGAAAAGCAAATGGGGGCTTACCTGTATCAGGGAAAGATGTTGGAGTTGTCATCAATGATAGTGGTGTTGACGGTACTCATCCCGACTTAAAATTAGGCAAAAACCTTGTGCAAAATGTTCTAGGCACAACAAATATGCCCATGTCTACTGGATTAGCACCTGTAGTTTATGTAGAGGATGTTCCCAATACAGACACGAACTCTGGACATGGAACACATGTAGCTGGAACTGTTGGTGGAACTGGCGCAATGTCTTCAGGTTTATATGAAGGAGTGGCTCCTGGCGCTAACTTAATTGGATATGGTTCAGGTGGCGTGGTATTAATTCTTGATTTAATTGGTGGCTTTGACTATGCCATTACAAATCAAAGTCTTTACAACATCCGAGTAATCACTAACTCTTGGGGATCAAATGACGACTTCTTTACTGACGATCCCGTAAACGTGGCTACAAAAAAATGTTATGACCGTGGCATCGTTGTACTTTTCGCAGCAGGAAATTCAGGTCCTGATGAAGATACTCATAATCCATATGCAAAAGCACCGTGGGTCATTTCTGTAGCTGCTGGTCAAAAAGATGGCAAGTTAGCTAGCTTTTCTTCACGCGGTACAAGAGGTGTGAGTGAAACATTTGAAGTCGATGGTGAAACGTGGACTTGGAAAGACGAACCAACAATTACAGCACCGGGTGTTAATATTATTTCAACAAGAGCAATTGCTCCACTTGGTGCATTATCTGCAACAAAGGATTTAAAATTAGCTCCTGCCCATGTTCCTTACTATGCGCATATGAGTGGTACATCCATGGCAACTCCTCATGCAGCAGGAATTGTTGCATTGCTATTAGATGCAAATCCATTGTTATCACCAAGTGAAGTTAAAGACATTCTAAGCAAAACTGCGACAAATATGCCTGGACGCGAAGCATATGAAGTAGGTGCTGGCTATGTCAATGCATTTGCGGCGGTTGACTTAGCATTAAATACAAACAAAGTTTATGGCACAACTGTTAACAAAAATAAATCATTTCATGCATATAGCACGATGAACGTCATTCGAGACAATTATGAAATGAATTTTAATACATTATCTACAAACGAAATCACATTTACCGTACAAGAAAAGCAAGCGCAACTTGAAGCCAAAATGTATGCTGATGGAGATACGTACACGGAAGAAGGCGGAAATCCATTAGTCTTTACAATTACGGATCCCAACGGCGTTAAATACGAATCTGGCTTTAATCCAACGTATAGCATTGATTTGGTAAATTCAATCACTGTCGATAATCCTGTTGCAGGTATTTGGAAATTAAAAGTACGTGCATACGCAGGAGTTGCCTTACCTGAAAAAGTGGTCGGTACACTCACTCAAAAATCAAGCAGCACTTTATTAGGGTTAACGGATATTACTGGCCACCCTGCTGCTAGCGCAATTACATTAGGCATTAATGAACGTCTATTTGATGCGAAGGCTGATGGAAAATTCTATGCTGATCAATTATTAACACGCGAAGACTTAGCTGCTTACTTAGTAATGGGGTCAGGGGTTCGACAAGTTGAACAAACTACAAACCATCCTACATTTGAAGATGTTCTAGCGAAAGGCGCATCATTAAAAGGGAAACATACGCACAATGGTGTCATGCTTCTTCAAACGAATGGTTCATTTAATGGATCGGACCTTGTATCACGTGCCGATCTTGCATACTCCCTAGTTCAAAGCTTAGGATTACAAGACCAAGCAACAAGCTTTACTGGGAATATCACAGTGGCTTATAAAGGACAACGTTTAGCGATTTCAGATGCACACTCGATTCCAACTGAATTAAGAGGCTATGTTCAACTAGCACTTGATTTAGGCATCATCAACGCACAATTCTCATCAACACAAGGACCATATGACTTAGAACCAACTATACATGCGGCATTCAATCCATCAAGAAATGTATCCAGAGGAGATTTCGCAGTTGCTATGACGCGTTTCTTCAATAATTACTGATTCGTATATAATAAATTGCTTGTGCACTAGAAAAGGCTGTCGATTTTTTTATCGACAGCCTTTTCCCTATTTATATTATTATCTTTTCAAGCTAGCTAAAAATATAAGGGTCAGCTATTTCCACAGAAATATGAACGATATGAATGAAATGACCGACTCCTGTGGGACAGCGAAGACGTCGAAATCCACTCGAGCAGCGCTCGAGTTAGTTCGGCGCAAGCCCACGGAAAGCGGTCATTTCATGAATGCATTCCTCTACTTAATCCTAAAACAAAATAGACTTTAATCAAAAGGTGATTCATCCATTTCAATGGGTAAAAAAACTAGTACATTTCTCTTTGCACTCTCTTGATAAAGATGAGGGTCGGCTATTTCTTTCGCTTTCCGCGGACGAAACGCCAGCCTCCTCGACTTAGCTGTCTAGGACAGCTGAGCCTGCGGGGTCTAGCTTGTTCCGTTTTTCCGCAGGAGTCTTCAGAAATATCCGACCATCTACCTACTTAAATTATATGAACATATACGCTTACTGTTGGGATATTTGATG
>JBFGKX010000166.1:0-5158 GCA_041576455.1 Paenisporosarcina sp.
GGATTCGATGGTGAATTGAAAATCGGCGATATATTAAACACTCAAACGGGAAATCTGGCAGGCCCTACTAAAACAGCGGTCGATTACTTGCTAACCACTTGTACGGACATGACGGCGCGTGATTGCTCTCGAATACTGATAATTCCTGTTTATGTTCCTTTTCTAGTTCAGTCCAATCAATTGAAACAAATTAAGATTACTGGCTTTGCTCACTTTTACATCTCAGAACCAATGAATACGAAAGACAAAACAGTCAAAGGCATTTTCTTAGAACGTGTAGGAACTGGCTTCCATTCAGAAGCTGCGTCCATAAAGGGTGCATACACAATCCGATTAGTAGAGTAGGTGTTTTATATGCGATCACGCACATTGTTTTTACTAGCCATCATAATGGGAATCATCACCACCCTTGTTTTTGCGTACTCTTTTTCTTCTAAAAACAAAGAAACTAATCAACCCATTGTTACGAAAGAAGTCGTCGTTTCGATACAAACAATTGAAGAGAATACACTCGTTACGGAAGAAATGGTGACAATTGAAAATAGACCAGAATCGTCCGTACATGCAACGAGTATTTCAACCATTGAAGATGTAGTTGGCAAATTAACAACTTCTCGAATAGAAGCAAATGAAGTGTTCCTTCCTGCACGCGTACAATCTACCGAAGAAATTAATGATAACTTATCAAAAAAGATCACTAGTGGGCAACGTGCCGTTTCAATTGGTGTTAACATTGTTCAATCGGTATCCAACCTAATTGAAGCCGGAGATTTTGTGGATGTGATTTCAACAACTACTGACGAAACTGCTCCTGCACCAATCGTGAAAAGCTCCATCCTTTATTCCAAAATAAGAGTCATTGCTATTGGTCAAAAGTTGACCCTACGGGATGAAAATGACGAGCTCGTTGAATATGGGACGGTCACCTTGGAAATGAGTCCAAAAGACACGGTTACACTTGTTCAAGCATCCGCTACTGGAAGCTTACATTTAACGTTACATAGTCGTGTCACTACTACACCTAACGAGTAAGGAGGGACCACCTTGAACACACAACCAGAGAATAAATCAGGAAAAGTGGTTGCCTTATGTAGCGCAAAGGGTGGTGTTGGCCAAACCTTTATTGCAACCAATCTAGCAATTTCTCTTCATCAAAAATACTTATCTGTGACATTAGTCGATGGCAAATTACAGTTTGGCGACATTGCCATTGCTTTGGATTTGAAAACACCGGTAACGATGAAAGATGTGGCAGAGGATATTGCGCGAATTGACCAATCCCTCGTTTCTAATTATTTAACTGATCATGAATCTGGCATTCACGTTTTAGCAGCCCCGGAACGACCTGAACATGCGGAACTTGTGACAAGTGATGTCATGGAAAAAGTAGTAACCCTTTTAAAAAGTCATTCTGATTACACAGTCGTGGATTGCGGTTACGCATTTCACGAAACAACACTCGACATTTTGGAGTTAGCGGATGATATTCTTGTGGTAACAACGCCAGATATGACTGCTTTAAAAAACACAAAACAATTACTCGAAACGTTTAGCCAGTTAAGCTATACACCAAAAATCAAATTAATCGTTAACCGATTTGATATGGATGGGTTAATTAAGCCAGATGAAATCCCTGGCATGTTGGGATTACCTGAAGCAGAATACATTTCAAATAATTTCAAACTAGCGAGCCAATCGTTAAATATTGGCATTCCTGTCGTAAGTCGACGAAGTGGGTTAAATTTAGCAATGGATTTGGGGCGCTTAGCAGATTCAATTCTATCTCAGCACCCCGAAGATCGTGAAAATTTAAAAGAACGCTCTCGAAAAAAATGGTTTGGACTGAAAAAATAAGGAGGGAATGCAATGAGTTTACTCAATCGTTTGCAACAAAAGCAACAACCACCAAAAGCAATCGAGAAAATTGAAGTACCTAAAGAAATCATTCAACCCCCTCCCCAAGCTCCAGTAATTCCTGAAGTTAAAGTTCCTAAAACAATGCTTGACCAACAAGTTAAAGAACATGAATTTAAAAAGCTGGTTCAAAAAGAAATTTTAGCCACCATCGATTTAAAGAAGGAACATGATGATTTAGATCAACAAATCGATCGCTTAGTTCAAGATGTATTGAAAGAAGAAGAAACTTATCGTAAAGTGATTGATCGTAAAAAAGTAACAGCTGATCTGCTGAATGAATTAACAGGTTATGGCCCAATTAATCCCCTTTTGCTCGATGAGTCCGTGTCAGAAGTGATGGTGAACGGTCCTGACCGTGTGTACTGTGAACGGAATGGCCGACTCGAGTTAACCGACATCGTTTTTCGAAATAATGAACATGTCCTAAACGTGATTGAACGGATTGTGGCTCCGATTGGCCGAAGAATAGATGAGAGTAGTCCGATGGTTGACGCTCGTTTGCCTGATGGTTCTCGTGTAAATGCAATCATCCCTCCGCTCGCCCTAAATGGACCTACTATCACCATCCGGAAATTTTCTAAAGACCCTTACACCATTCGGGATTTAATTTCATTTGGAACGTTGAACGAAGAAATGGCTTTATTCATCGAAGCATGCGTAAAAGCTCGATTAAATATATTTGTAAGTGGTGGAACTGGATCAGGTAAAACGACGACGCTCAATGTGCTCTCTAGTTTTATTCCTTCTGATGAACGAATCGTCACAATTGAAGATGCTGCCGAACTACAATTAACACAAGATCATGTCATTACGCTTGAATCACGCCCAGCCAATATTGAAGGCAATGGATTAATTTCAATCCGTGACTTAGTTCGAAATTCTCTTCGGATGCGCCCTGACCGTATTGTTATTGGAGAGGTTCGTGGTGCAGAAGCACTAGATATGCTTCAAGCGATGAATACTGGACACGATGGGTCTCTAGCAACGGGGCACTCTAACAGTCCAAGGGATATGATATCTAGATTAGAAACAATGGTATTATTAGCTGGAATTGATTTACCAGTTCGTGCCATTCGCGATCAAATTTCAGGAGCACTGGATGTCATCGTTCAACAATCTCGACTAAAAGATGGAACAAGACGAATTGTTAAAATTACGGAAGTTCAAGGATTAGAAGGAGACATCATTGTTCTTCAAGATATTTTTGTTTATGAACAAACTGGTGTCGATGACTCAGGAAAGATACGTGGAAAATTAATTCCAACTGGTGTCCGTCCTAAGTTTTATGAAAAACTTGAGAGTTCAGGCATTTTCATTCCCCCACATGTCTTTATTGAAAAAGATGAGGTTTCGTCATGACGATCCTTGGATATCTCTTATTATTATTGACATGCACCTTGTTTTTCTTAGCGTTATTGATCAAGTTTTTTTATCAAAAACAAAGAATGGAAGAACGATTTGAACATTTCATCTTTAATAAGACTGACAAGCCCAAAGTCGAAAAAGAAATGCGTCGAATTGTAGACTTAACCACAGCAAAAGAACGAGTCAGAAAACGCTTAAAAGCAAAAGATAAAAACCTTTCGATTGAAATGATGCTACAGCGTGCAGGTATCCCTCTTAAACCAGAAGAGTATGTCATGTTCCAATGGATTTCGGTTATTTTCTTTGCTTTATTTTTTTATCTATTAAAAGACGTGATTTTCATGTTAGCCTTCGGTGGTATTGTAGGCTTCTTATTGCCAAAAAGTATCGTCCGTTCGAAGCAAAAGAAACGATTGCAACAATTTAATAATTATTTACCTGAAATGATTTCGACCATTGTTAATGCTTTACGAGCAGGTTTTAGCTTCTTTCAAGCACTTCGTAACGTAATGGAAGAATCCCCTTCACCCGTTAAAGAAGAATTAGAATTAGTCTTACAAGAAATGCAGTATGGCGCAACGGTAGAAGAATCATTAAATCGAATGAAAGAACGCATGCCCAGTAATGATTTAGATTTAATGATTCAAGCCATATTGATACAACGACAAGTTGGCGGGAATTTAGCGATAGTCTTAGAAAAAATTGTGCATACAATCCGCGAACGAATTAAAATTCAAGGACAAATCAAGACTTTAACTGCACAAGGGAAACTATCCGGAATGGTCGTCGCATTGCTGCCTGTAGGATTAGCAGGATTATTATTTCTTGTGAACCCCAGTTATATGCTTGTACTATTTACGAACCCCATTGGGCTTGTACTGTTAGCGATTGGTGGTTTTTCTATGATCATCGGCTTTTTCTTTATAATGAAAATCACGAACATTGAGGTGTAGTGGATGATAGAAATATTTGCATTAGGGACGATTACTTTTGTTTTGTTCGGAGCAATTTTTGCAAAAAGGGAAGCCATCCAATCCAAAAAGAATCGAATTGGCCACTTTATCGGAAATGAAGAAGTTGAAACAAAGGTAGAAGTAAATCCTACTTTAAAAGAACCTTTATTCCAGCGCCTTTTTGAACAGAGACTAAATCAATTCAGCCGCAGTTTTATTCGTACAAATAACCGGGGAAAAGCAGAAAAAATTGAACGGAAATTACTTCAAGCTGGCAATCCCTTTGGAATCAGTCCATTTGAATTTCGCTTAATACAACTTGGATTTGGCATCCTTTTACCTCTAAGTACATTACTAGTTCTTCTTATTTTTGGTGCATCATTTAAAACCATTTTTCTTATATTTTTAGGCGTTCTTTTGTTTGGCATATACCTGCCACATGGCTTTTTAAAAATGAAAATTCAATCTCGAAACCACCAAGCCATTATTGAACTATCCGATTTCATTGATCTGTTGGCGGTCAGCATGGAAGCCGGATTAGGCTTTGACCAAGCGTTAAGCAAAGTAGTTTCAAAAAAACAAGGAGTCCTCGCTGATGAATTCCAACGCTGTTTAGAAGAATTACGACTGGGGAAAACGCGCAAAGAAGCACTTTCTGGTGTTCGAGAACGCCTCCAAGTAGATGACATTAGCATGCTAATCGGGAATATCATTCAAGCCGAACAATTAGGAATTGGCATGGTACAAATTTTGAGAATCCAATCCGAAGAAGTCCGCGTGCGCCGAAAACAACGCGCAGAAGAAAAAGCAATGAAAGCACCCATCAAAATGCTCTTTCCACTCGTCATCTTTATCTTTCCATGTATTTTCATCATTTTATTAGGTCCTGTCATGCTTCAATTAATGGAAACATTTAAGTAGGA
>JBFGKX010000167.1:0-5155 GCA_041576455.1 Paenisporosarcina sp.
GCCATCAAGCATTACATGATGACCATCTACCGTGAGTAAGAAAAGGAGAGCTAACATGTATTTGAAATGACCAATTATAGGAACCTGCGTCCTCGTTTGTGGATCCATCACGCTAGCAATCGCAAACCCCATTTGAAAATCGATGAAGGCTCCTGCGATTTGGACCGTATATAACAGAAGGGCAGCTGTAAATCCCAAAGCAAGACCTATACTCATTTCCTTAAGTAACAATAATAGATAATATGAGTCTAATAAAATAGGCTCTACGTCTGTTAGACTTGATACGGCAATTACTGAAATGAAAAAACCAAAACCGATCTTAAATTGATTGGGAACTGCCCGCATGGAAAACAATGGGGCAATCATGAAAAAGCTAGTAAGTCGAACAAATGTGAGCATCAGATAAGGTAATTTCTCAAGAATTATATTCATAACACCCTCACTATCCGATTAAATTCGGAAGTTGTTGAAACAAATCTCTCGTATAATCCAATAATAGGGTTAGCATCCAAGGTCCGAATATCACTAGAGATAAAAACACCGCTAATATCTTTGGAATAAATGCTAGAGTTTGCTCCTGTATTTGTGTCATCGCTTGGAAAACACTCACAATTAATCCAACTCCTAGCGCAATTAATAGCATCGGAGCAGATATGATAATAATCATGTAAATTGATTGTTCGGCTAGTTTAATTACGACATCTGGAGTCATCGTGTTCTTCCCTTCATTAAAAACTCATCAGCAGCGACTCAATAATTAAGTACCAACCGTCAACAAGGACAAATAATAATATTTTAAATGGCAATGAAATCATGACAGGTGGAAGCATCATCATCCCCATTGCCATCAATGTGCTGGCAACCACCATATCAATAATTAAAAATGGAATGAATATTACAAAACCAATTTGGAATGCGGTTTTCAACTCACTAATGGCATAGGCAGGAATGAGTGAAGTCAAAGGTATATCTTCAATACTCTCTGGTTTAGGTAAGCCTGCGTATTTAAAGAACAACGCTAAATCTTTTTCCCTTGTATGGGCAGCCATAAATTTCTTAATCGGAACCACTGCTGTATCGAGCGCCTCATCCTGACTTACTTCACCTGCTAAATATGGTTGTAAAGACGTTTCATTAATTTCAGAAAAGATAGGCGACATGATGAAAAAGGTTAAAAATAGCGCTAACCCTACAAGAACTTGATTCGGAGGCATTGACTGTGTTCCTAATCCTGTACGGACAAACGACAAGACAATAATAATTCGTGTAAAACTTGTGACCATGATTAAAATTCCTGGAGCAAGAGACAAAATGGTTAACAAGAATAGAAGTTGAAGGGTAACTGATACATCTTCCGGTGCATCGGTCCCAAAATTAAGACCAGGGATACTGACTAAAAATAAGAAGTCTGTCATCATGGCGTGTATCCTTCTTTTTTAGAATCCGATTGATTCAGGTCTTGATCGAGTCGATCTTGTTTATCCTTTTGTTTATCTAAACTTTGAGTAAATAGATGTTCAAACCCTCGTGGAGGATTTTTTTTAATCCGATTTATTGGTTTTCCTTTTGGAAAATTAAATAAAGAGCTAGAAAAGAGTGTAGGCTGTTTCTCGATATCTTTTTCAATAAAATCCATCTCATCAGTACTCGAAAACTCTTTAATTAATGTGACTTGGTCTCCTACGCCAATTAACAATACCTGTCCTCCAACTTTAACCAGCTGAAGTGATTTATTGTTCCCTAAGGGCGTCCCCCCCATTAATTGGACCGCTTGATTAGGTTGTAAATTCTTTTGTCTTACAGCCAAAAATTTAATTAATCCATAGATCATGACGAGGATTAGGAGCGTATAGAAAATAAGTTGTCCGATGATTAACACCAAACTCTTATCATTAGTCGTTTTTAGTTCAACCCGTTCTTCTTTTTCTTCGATAGTAGATTGCCCAGCTGGCTCTTTATCCATCAACCAATCGTTGACGTTTGGGTCTTTTGCTACAACAACAGATGGTGTGGACACGACTAAAAATGAAAATAGAAAAATGAATCTGATAATATACAAAGAATTTTTTTGCATCAATCTTGGTGTACTCCTTACATAGGGCATTATCTTAACTTTGAAATACGTTCTGCTGTACTTAAAATATCTGTTACACGCACACCAAAGTTTTCATCAATGACGACTACTTCTCCAACTGCGATTAACTTATTATTAATTAATATATCAACAGGCTCCCCTGCTAACTTATCAAGCTCAATAATCGAACCTTGAGAAATCTCTAAAATTTCTTTAACCATTCGTTTTGTACGCCCTAGTTCAACCGTAACTTGTAGAGGAATATCGAGTAACATATCTAAATTACTTGGTTCTGAACGTGTTGCAGCGGCTTCATCAAAACTTGAAAACTGGACAGACTGAATATTAGGTGTTTGGTCCGAATCATTTGTTCTATTTATAGAATTTGATTGATCATTCGATTGAAATTTCATCTCATGTGTCTCCTTTGAATAATCCTCGTCCATTGTATCCCCTAATACTTGAATCATTTTCTTCACGATTTCAATTGGCATACTTAGATTAAAATTCACACTTTGTTGACTTCCCAATTTTAGTTGGAAATTAGTATGGACAAACCAATCGGCTTTAGAGAACTTAGCAACTTCGAAGTCCTCTTGATTTTCAACCTCATCTAATCCCGTCAAAGAATACGAAACTTCTTGATCTAACACTGTTGTCATTGATTGCGAGACAGCCGTAAACATCTGTTCCACCACTGTTTGTACAGCTTGCAAATGGCTTTCTTTCTCTTCTAAATCGCTAGTATGATTCATCAAATGTATCATGTTTAACACATCTGTTTTATTTATGGTTAATATTTGTAGACCATTAAGTCCACCTGTATATTCTCCTAAAACAATAAATAAAGGCGAAGTCGTACTTGTTAATAATTCATTCTTTTGAATGACCGAAAGCATCGGATTCATTACCGTTACTTGCTCATTAAACAACTGGGAAAGTGCCGCTGATGAACTTCCAAAAGAAACAGTGAGGAGCTCTGTCAGAACTTCTATTTCTTGTTTCGATAGTGAACTATTGGTGGATGCCGTTTCTTTTGTTCCTCCTTGGCCTAGTAAACCACTAATCTCATCTGGTGATAGCTTATCCATTGTCATTGAATTCATCTCCTTCTCCGTGAACACCGGTAACTTGTACAGCCATCCGTCCTTTCGAAATTCCAGGTTGTGCAAAAAATTTATGCTTTTCATCAACCAACAGAGTCACCGGGTCGTCATAGGACTCATTCAAACGAATTACATCACCAATTTTCAGCGTTAACAAGTCACCAACTTCTATGGATGATTTTCCTAAAATGGCTTTAATATTAAGTTTGGCTGTTTGTAATTTTTTTTCTAATGCTTCCACTTCATGATTTTCGATGGCTTTTTTCTGATTTGCCAACCACTGCCGCGCAGATAGTTTCGGTAAAATTTCCTCTAATACTACATGGGGCAAGCAGAGCTTAATCATGCCATCTACTTCGCCAATTTTTGCATGTAATGAAACTAAAATAACCGTTTCATTCGGTGAAAACATTGTTAAAAATTGAGGGTTTGTTTCAATTTCTTTAAATTCAGGAGCCAGTTTTACGATTGAAGACCAGGCTTCTTGAAAACTGTTTAACGTTTTTACAAACACCCGTTGAATAACACTTATTTCAATTTCAGTTAATTCACTACTTTTGCCTAATATTTTCCCTTGTCCCCCAAGTAGTCTATCTACGGTCACACTCACCGCATCTGGAGAAAACTCCATGACCATGCTCCCTTGAAGCGGAGGGGCTTTAAATACGCCCAAAATCGCTTTATTTTGAACATTATTAATAAATTCTTCATATGGGCATTGCTCAACTGAACTCACCGAAATTTGGACAAATGTGCGCAGTTGCGTCGAAAGGTATGAAGTAAGTAATCGGGCAAAGTTTTCATGAATTCGCGTTAACGTTCTGATTTGGTCTTGTGAAAAACGTAATGCTTTTTTAAAATCGTATGTCTGAACTTTTCGTTCCTTGTACACTTGATCTTGATTAAGACCTCTCTTATTTAACGATGAAAGGAGTGTATTAATGTTTTCATCTGATAATACATTCACCAAAGATATACCTCCCTTATTCTATCAAGTTGGGTTTCTGCAAACTTGGTAAAAGGTTTATTTTCTGGTAATAGACCGTTATTCTCTCAGTGACTTCCTCAACCGTCTCTAACACATGTATCTTCTTCCCTGTCGTAAGTGTTACAACTGTATCTGGAATCGATTCAATTCTTTCAATGTAAATAGCATTTAAGGTAAACGGTGTTTGATTTAATTTAGTTAATTTAATCATGTGAAAAGCTGAGAGAAGCGATATCCTCTCTCAGCCTGTCCCTCCTCTACTATCGTTTCAAGTTAACGACTTCTTGTAAAATCTCATCCGACGTAGTTATAGTACGAGAGTTTGCTTGAAAACCACGTTGTGCAATGATCATTTCCGTGAATTCTTCTGTCAAATCAACATTTGACATTTCTAAAATTCCTGAACCGATTTCAATGTTTAAACCTTTTGCAGTGCCTACTGTTAATGCTCCGTTAGGATTTGCTTTAGATGTCATCTCATATAAAGATCCTCCATATTTTAGGAGACCAGAAGGGTTAGATGGTGTTGATATTCCCAAAATATGAAGTGGAGGTGTAGTTTCCGTTCCATCCGGCTTTTTCCCGATGACTTCACCTAATCGATTAATGATGAAAGAATCATATGTGGCTGGATCAATGATAATTTTATTTTTATTACTATCTAAAACATGATAGCCTTGTGATGTCATTAACTCTCCTTTTTCATTCAAAACGAAATTCCCAGCTCTAGTTAAATACTCTTCTTCACCAGCCGCCGCACCTGGTTTTTTAACAACGAAAAACCCATCTCCAATCACGGAAAGATCTGTGTCAACACCCGTTGTCATGAATGAACCTGGTGTGTGGATAACATTGATTGCTGACGTTGTAGAACCCAAGCCCACTTGCATTGTATTAACTTCACCATTTGATAGATTTTGACTTAACACGTCTTGAAAATTTACGGTACTCTTCTTAAAGCCTACTGTATTGACGTTGGCAATATTA
>JBFGKX010000168.1:0-5154 GCA_041576455.1 Paenisporosarcina sp.
CTTCTCTTTTCGGATTAAGTTTTCTTCCAATTCAAAAGCATGGTCAAAATGATCTTCAATCGCTCGTTTCCCTTTACCTGTCACGATGATGATATCTTCAATGCCTGATGCAATCGCTTCTTCAACGATGTATTGAATCGTAGGTTTATCGACAATCGGTAGCATTTCTTTTGGCATCGCTTTTGTTGCAGGCAAGAAGCGTGTGCCAAGACCTGCTGCAGGGATAATGGCTTTTCTTACTTTTTTCATCTGAAGTCCTCCTTCTTTACATGAATCAAATTTCCTTTTTAGCAAATCTCTTTTATATGTTTTAAACATTTATAGTCATAGTAAAAGGACGTTCGCACGTCCTTGAATTTACCCAACAACATCCATCATCTGCTCACTACCAACCTCAACATTTCTCCGATTCGCAGTACTAACTAATAATTCCTTCAATTCCAAGTCCGCAAGGACTGGCAACTTCTCAAGCAAATACAAAAGCTCATGCTTACTAATAGGCGTAGCCTTTCCAATATAAATCTTTGGAAATACCATTTCAGTCTGTCGTTCACTTTCATTCATTAACTCTTCAAACAACTTCTCGCCAGGTCTGATGCCCGTCTCTTTTACTTCAATCTCGCCATCCGCATATCCAGAAAGTCGAATCAAATTGTTCGCAAGATCAAATATTTTCACAGGTTCCCCCATATCCAATACGAAAACTTCTCCCCCATTGGCAAGCGTTCCTGCTTGAATGACAAGCCTCGATGCTTCGGGAATCGTCATAAAATAACGCGTCATGCGCATATCTGTGATTGTGACTGGTCCACCAGCTGCAATTTGCTTTTTAAACAGTGGCACAACACTTCCACGTGATCCGAGTACATTGCCAAAACGTACCGCTGCAAATTTCGTCTTACTATTTTTCGCAAGATTCTGAACAATCATTTCAGCAAATCGTTTCGTTGCGCCCATGACGTTCGGCGGATTCACCGCTTTATCCGTCGAAACCAATACAAAGTTACTCACACCGAACGTATCTGCCGCTTCCGCGACATTTTTTGTGCCAAAAATATTATTCTTTACAGCTTCCATTGGATTAACTTCCATCAACGGTACATGCTTATGAGCAGCTGCATGGTAAATCACATCCGGTCTAAACTCATCTACAATATCAAAGATTCTCGCACGATCTTGGACATCCGCAATGACTGGTTGAAGGTCAATTGCTTTTGCAGCTAGACTCAAAAGCTCTTGCTCAATTAAATAAATCGAATTCTCCCCGTGTCCAAGCAGAATCAATTGTTTTGGACTAAATCGCATCACTTGTCGGCAAATCTCCGAACCGATCGAACCACCTGCGCCAGTAACTAAAATCGTCTTCCCAGTAATTTTCTCAGATATCGCTTTCATATCGAGTTTTACTTCTTCACGCCCAAGTAAATCTTCAATCTTCACATCACGCATTTCATTGACTGAAACTTTCCCGGTCATGATATCTTCAATGCGTGGGATTTGTTGAGTTTTAACACCTGTTTCCACACATCGTTTAATAATGTCTGCTAGTTCATGTTTTGATAAGGAAGGAATCGCAATGACGATTTTTTTTACATTGTGTTGTTTGACCAGTTCAGGAATGTCTTTTATGGCACCTAATACTTTCACACCATAAATTTCTAAATTTTGTTTAGTATGGTCATCGTCAACATACCCCACCGGTCTTAGTTCTGAATCATAATTATGTAACAGCTGTCGTGTTACCATTGTCCCAGCTGCGCCGGCTCCCACAATTAAAATACGTTTTCGATCATCCGTTCGATCTTTTTTAAACTTAGCGTCTGAATAGACACGCCATGAAAAGCGAGATCCCCCAATTAAAATGACATGCATCATCCACGTCAAGGTCAACACGCGCCAATAAATGTCTTGTTGGATCACAAATTGAATCATCATGACTGTGAGAATTGAGTAAGTGACCGCACGTACAATGGATTTCAACTCACCAACTGACGCGTAAGACCACACTTTGCGATATAAGCCGTAGTGCCAAGAAAAGAAATGATGTGCGAAAAAGATGGAGACCGAACTCATCACGAGCATTTCGTTTGTAAAGATATTGATATACGGATGCAGGACAAAATAACCAGCATATATTGAGAACAAAACAATGATTGAATCGAGAAGAATCAACAAGGATGTTCGTTTTTGAATGGTCATCGTCCTACCTCCTTTTGGATCATTTTCCAAATCGATAAATTAAACAAGTCCAAACAACTTCTTTCGTTGCATGATTCGTTCAGGTGCTAACTTCCGTATCGTGTGCCCATCCAACACATCTTGTGAATGATTGTTAACTAGATACACCATATCTGCCCCAAGCTTTTTCGTCAGCTTGTCCATTGCTTGCTTCCAAACATATGCACGATTTGTGATGTTGTGCGCATCTGACGCCACAAAGTGCGCTTGCTGGTATTCGAGCAAATTCAAACTTAATTTCTGAGTCTTCTTGCCAAACATACCTGCTACACTTGCTGCCGTTACTTGGGACAAGGCACCATTTTTTATAAGTCGGTATAACTTGTCCGTATTTTCAGCGATTTCCGCGTTGCGTTCTGGATGTGCAATAATCGGTGTGTAGCCTTTTACAAGCAAGTCATAAAATAACTGTTCGGTATATCTCGGAATATTTGATGAAGGAAATTCCACCAATACATAATTTGAATTATGTAACGTTAGTAACTCGTCTGTTTGTTGGAAGGCATTCACCATTTCTCCAAACAAGCGAATTTCTTGACCGGTATATATGTTAAGGGGAATGTTCAGTTTCTCTAACTCAGTTTGCAGTTCTTGAACACCACTGACAACATTTGCTTTCGTATTCGTATAGCTCGGATGTCTATGGTGTGGGGTTGCGATGATGGAAGTAATCCCTTCCGCCACTGCTTGTCGCGCCATATCAATACTTACTGATAAGTCTTTAGCCCCATCATCTACTCCATGTAAAATATGTGAATGAATATCAATCATTACATTTCCCCCAATTCAAACTAGGTCATTTGTATCATATTGAACCCGCAAAATATATTATACCAGAATACTTACAAAAATGGTTAATTAGTTTATTTTTACAATAAATTGTTAATTATTATCGCCATAGTAATAATAATACTGAGAGTCTTTAGCTCTTTTTTTATTTAATACAGCTCCTAGTAATTTTCCTTTTGCTGATGCCAGTAACCCCTTTGCCTTTAGTGCAGCCTCTTGTTCTGTACTACCACTACTAATGACTAATATCGACCCATCGACTCGATTGGCTAGAATTTGAGCATCTGCTACCGCTAAAACTGGTGGCGTATCAAATAACACGACGTCGAAATGTGATTTTACCAGTTCAATAAACTGCTCCATCGACGTTGACCCTAATAATTCAGCTGGGTTTGGAGGAATTGGTCCACATGTTAAAATCGATAAAAAGTCAATTTCAGTCGATTGAACTGCCTCTGTGATTGTGGCTTGTTTCGTTAACACATTCGTTAAACCTCTAACATTATTTAAGTTAAATGTGTAGTGCACGGTTGGTTTCCGTAAATCGGTATCTACGAGTAAAACACTCTTACCTTGTTGGGCAAACGTAACGGCTAAATTCGCAACGGTTGTCGATTTACCTTCAGCTGGACTTGAAGACGTCACTAAAATTGTTTTATATTCTTGATCAATTGAAGAGAATTCAATATTTGTGCGTAAAGTTCGGTACTGTTCCGTAATTGGAGAGCGTGGGCTATCAATGGTAATTAGTTGGCGTTCCAGTTCGAACGTTCCTCTTTTTTTAGATTTCGCGACCGTGCGCTGCCCTTCATTTGGTAATCGATGGCGGTCAGTCGAGTTTCTCTCACTTCTAGTAGCCATTTCGATTTCCCCCTTCTGCTTGAAACTTCTGTTGCATTTTGTCCATCTTGTCTTGTTCTTTTCGCTCCATTGAAGAAATCGCACCAATGACCGGAATGCCTAACAAGCTTTCAATCTCTTGTTCTGTTTTCAACGTATTGTCTAAGTACTCGAGTAAAAACGATAACCCTACACCTAGCATTAAACCGACAACCAAAGCGATGGCCATGTTTAAAGCAGGATTAGGTTTGATGGGACTTTGTGTGTCTGTTGCCGTCGCTTTAGCTAAAACACTCACATTATTGACGTTCATCAGTTTCATGATTTCACGTTGGAAGACGCTTGCTGTTGTATTCGCAATATCACGTGCTATGAATTGATCTGGGTCTTGTGCGGTAATCGTTACTACTTGAGAATCGCCTACACTTGAAACCGAAATTTTCGAAGTAAGCCCTTCCGTCGTTACTGTTTCGAGTGCAAGTTCATCTCGAACGATATCAAGGATCGCTGGACTCTTAATAATGACGTTATAAGTATTGATCAATTGTAAGTTTGTTTGAATTTCATTCACATTGATAATTGGCGTTTCCGATTTATCTTGATTGACTAATAGTTGAGTAGATGCTTGATAAATTGGCGTTAAATAAAAGTAACTAACGATTCCGCTAAATAGGGTCGCGAGAATGGTTAGTGTAAGGATCAACAGTATGCGTTTCTTGATTACTTGAAATAACTCTTGTAAACTAATCGTTTCTTCCATGATTCTTGATGTCCTCCTAGATGTACAGTAAATTATTTACATTGTATCACAAAAACGCGCTGTCGAATTGTCTACTTTTGTCGATTTAGGAAGAATGATTAGTAAGATAGGGATACTAAGCTAATATTATGCAACATTGTTCTATATAGGCATATATCCCCTCTATTCACGGGATGCTTTCATTCCATGAATGGAAGAGAAGATTTCATCTACATTCTTTTGTTTTCATGATGCATTTAGATTTGCATTCATGAATTGACCGCATTCCGTGGGCTCGCGCCGAACTCACTCAAGCTCTGCTCGAGTGGATTTAGACGTCTTCGCTTTCCCGCTGGAGTCGGTCATTTCATTCCTATTTCTATAGGGATTATTGAAGATGAAGCGTTTAAGCATTTACCATAAAAGTGATGGCGTGGAGATGCTGATGATTTTTCAGTTTATAACGTGTGAACATATAGTCTTTTTAATGGTAAGATGGTCGGTTATTTCTGATGACTCCGGCAAAAAAACGAGACAAACTAGACCCC
>JBFGKX010000169.1:0-5114 GCA_041576455.1 Paenisporosarcina sp.
CTCCTGCGGGAACAGCGCGTGGTGAAGACGGCGCAGCCGGCTGAGGCCGTGCCCGCGGAAAGCGTCCGTCGGAATGGACATCAGCCATTTCTCATAAATGCAAAAAGGGGCTGCCCCTAAAAGTCATTTCTCATGACTTTTTGGACAGCCCTGTCTTTCTCATTTTTTACATAGTATGAACGATAACATCGTTATTACTTGTTACGGGGAGATTCCCATCAACTAAAATGCTCTATCACGAAAGTTATCGTGATAGAGCATTTTAGTCATTGAATTAATTATTTTGTAGAAGCAACTTGACTAACTTTTGCGACTCGTTTGGCACCTATATATTTAGAACCCCAATAATAAGGGTCATTTAATTTAGAAATTGATACACCTTTACTTGATGAAGAATGTGCGAACTTCCCTCCGCCGATGTAAATACCGGCATGTGAAACACCTTTTCCAGAAGTATTAAAAAACACTAAATCTCCTGGTTGAAGACTTTTTTTAGAAACTGAAGTACCACTAGCGTACATACCAGCTGATGTTCGTGGAAGTTTTACTCCAACATTTTTGTAAACATAACCGATAAAACCCGAACAATCAAATCCTTTTGCTGTCGTTCCGCCATACACATACTTAGTTCCAATTACACTATTAGCTGTTGTAACAAGTTGTTTCGAGTTAACGCCACTTGCTGCATTTGCTTGAGTTGTTAATGGAACGATAACTAGTAGTAATGTAAAGGTAATCATTGAAAAGACTTTAAGCAATTTAGACTGCAATTTCATAAATTAAATCCCCCGGTTTGCCCTTGGCTACAATTTTCTGAAAAATCAACTGAATTTATCTTATCATGGATTAAACCTGTTTTAGGTTACAATTGTGTAACAAAGTGATTACAATATGTAACTAATTAAAGGCTTTGTAAAAATTACTAGTTGTTTTTTGGTAAGTAAATAACAGTACTAATTCAATTTAATTGATATCGATGAATGAAAAAACTACCAACCATGCCATTTACTCATAGCATAATTGATAGTTTCTATCCTTATAAATGTACAAGTAGAAATCCATCTTTCACATTAAATTCTACTCCATATACCTCATTCACTCTGAAAATTTCATTGCCAGTCACTTCATCTTTTCCCATATGCTTAATGGACACAGTATCTATTTGATAATCTATCATTAACCGAAATGAAATATAGGTCATTGCATCTGAAATCCCTAATTGTAAGGGAAATTCAGATAAATTTTGACTCTCCATGGTTTTCACTTTCCACAATTCCCCTACTTTAACTAGCTCTATATGCGTTCTGAATCCCGAAATTAAGTTGGTTCTTGGAGATGCCGATTCCACGATGATCGAGGTATCTGACACATTTTTTAAGTTGAAAAATAATCCGAAATCTAAATCTCTAGGAACGTTGGCACCGTCACAAAGATAACAAGAAGTTACATAATCTCCAATAACATTACTGTAATATGGGTGAGTAGCTACTTCTAGAAGATCTGTTTCAATATTACGTTCACGCTGAAGAGGAAAATACTTAGCTAACCCTTGTGTTAATAATATTCTCACTTTTCTAGTACTCTCATTAACAATATTCATAACTTCAAATTTATTATATAACGATCCTTTTTTTTGAGAAAAAGCTCTAGTTAAAAATGTGGCCATTTGTTTTCTAGGAATGTACATATTTGGTGCATATTTAGTAGTTGAAATACCTGTAGTTATGCCATTTACATATAAAGCTTCGACAAATGACTCATAAGTTTTATTTACATCAGTAAAATCATTAGAAATCTTTGTGGGAAGTTGATAGTTGAAAGATTTCGTAATAATTTTTGCCATATGTGCTCGTGTCAATGGTTCGTCCGGTTTAAACGTCCCATCTGGATATCCAATCATAATTTTTTTATTTGTAATTGCTGATATTGCATCTGCATACCATTGATCATCCTTGATATCACTAAAATGAATGCCATCTTCAGGAGTCATCCCAAGCAGTTGATATAGCATAAATGCCGCTTCAGCTCTGGTAATGATTTTATTGGGTGAAATAAAGACGTTTCCCTCCTGGTCCTCTTCCCCAATTATGACTTCTTTCAAGTAAAGACTATACATGGCTTCATAATAATAGTTAATAACGTTTAAATCCTTAAACACGGATGTTCGAACAAAACTTTTTGCTTCAACTGACAAATTAATTCCTAACACTGATGCCAAGAGCAAGATTATACTTAAAGTCCACTTTTTCATGATTTTCTCCTTTTTTCAAATGCTCTCCCTCTTAAAACACTCGTAGATAATGCCATACAAAATTTTCAGGTCAGACTCTCTTTCTTATTGTGCTTGAAGAATATTAATTCTTATCTATTTTTACATTCTATAGTTCTACTAGAATCTCCTGTTTTTCAGCAACAAATGAACTAATTCGAGTTTATATGACAAATAAGACTGATATTTTATTTTCTTAGTAATATCGTCGTTTATAATCGAAGTGGTATAAAAGAAATAACTCTCAAATGCTATTTAATGTAGTAATTAATTGTATATCATGAATATTTTTCATAATCTACTTCATAAATAGAATCGTTTTTGTTGCCATTCCTTAAAAAATAATGACAATGGCATATGTTTATATGTGATTTTAAATCATATCCGTATTAGTAAGAGACTATCGACAGTTAAACACAATCTTACAATAGTCCAATCGCTCCTATTATTTTATTAGTTTTCTGCTAGTATGAATAGATAAGTTCAAATATTAGGAGGTTACCAGTTATACTATGAAAAAACTCACAATTACATCAATCTTCTTTATGCTGCTAATCAGTTCTTTTGGGATTTCAACCGCAAATGCTAGTGACATAGATAATCATCAAATGGTGCACGAATTAAATTTTCTTATTTCTAAAGGGGTTTTACGTCCTGATGGAAAAGGAAACTATTATCCGAATAGAAAAGTAACACGAGGAGAATTTGCAGTATACATTGCTCGTCTTTTGGAAATTCCACCTTCAACGAAATATCAATTTACAGATTTACAAACAAGTAACCCACTAACAATCGAAATTCAAAATGCAGCAGGTGCGGGAATTTTATCTGGTTATCCTGACCGTACTTTTAAACCTAATCTAGAGATTACACGTCAACAAATGGCTGGCATGTTAAATAAGGCATTACGTTTCTTAGAATTACCTTCTCAAACGGTACAATTACCTTTTAAAGATTCTTATCGTATTGATCCATCCTTTACTACGGCTGTTGCTACATCTGTAAATTTAAATATCATTCGAGGTAGTACTGAAGCAAATGGTGTGTATTTTCTTCCAAAAAATAATGCGACGATTGGTCATGCGGCTGCCTTCCTGTTTCGATTAGTTGCCGTTGCAGAAGCATTAAAACCTGTAAAACCTGTAGGACCTGAAGCACCTGTAACTCCAGAAAAGCCAATTGAAAAGGATGTCTATCAATTAGCGACGATTATCAATGGAGAAGCGGTTAAAGGCAAACAATATGAAAGTTACCAAGATGCTCTTTCTAACTGGTCAAAAGGGAATCAAGTAATTTATAAGAATCAAAACATTATTACAATGTCTTCAGGCTTGGCCGTTTCAAAAAAAACTGCAACATCGACATTAGCTAATATTTATAATGAAGATAAAAAATCGATACAAACTTATGTGACGATTGATACAGATATGCAGTATCTTAGCAGTGATGAAGAATATGTAAAAATTCAATTTGCTGATCGAATTGGGTACGTCAAGCAAGAAAGTATTAAACTGATTCCATATTCCATGGTAACGAATCGCTCTTACTTTTCGAATAAAAATGGTGAATTAGTGCATACCATTTTCAACCATTCTGTTAATTATCCAACCAGTTATGTAGCAGGAAGATCACCATCATTTTTACAAGAAGGCAAAATATATTATAGTTGGAACGGAACGAAGTTTTACGATCAAAATAGTGTAGTTGTTGGAGAGGCCTATTCTTACTATCAATACTTGCCAGCGAGGTCAAAAACAAATTACACTGCTCAGGAAATTAACTCTTATATAGATAATGAACTTGCGAGATTAGAAAACCTTTACAAACAAAATCCAAAGCAATATAGTGTTTTCGCCAATGCAACTACGAAAAGTAAACTTATTGGATTAGGCACCTATTTGAAAAAAGTAGAAGCAGAGAAACAAATTAATGCATTAATGATTCTTGCTCTCGCACAACATGAAAGCTTATACGGATTAAGTACTAGAGCACAAAATCATAACAATCTTTTTGGATTACGCGTTTATGATGATAATCCAGCAAATGATTTATTTATTTCAGTTGAAGAGAATATAGATGAATTAATTAATCTATTTTGGAATAAAAATTACATCCCACCAAATGCTTCATACGCAAATGGTGCAGCCTTTGGAAATAAAAATATTGGCTTTAATGTTAAGTATGCTTCTGATCCATATTGGGGATCCAAAGCCGCTGGTCATTACTATCGCATCGATAAAGCGTTAGGATTTAAAGATATAACGAATGCATATAAAATTGGCATAACCACAATTGCAGGATTGAATGTACGAATCAACCCAAGTTTAAATAACGCGCCTCTTTTCCGTTATGAGAAACAAAATATGCCCATTATTATACATGAGGTTATCGATAATGGATCCATGCAATGGGTAAAAACCAATTCTGATTTATTCAACACAAATAATGTTTATATTTCAAATGATTATGTAAAAGAATTAAACATTATTAGATAAATAACTTCCGTCATATTAACAAGTAACCCAGATTGCAGACAAACTTATCTTGATGAGTTTATCTGCAATCTTTTTTTATTTTTACTAGTAACTTCACCTGAACAAATAGTATTGGGCGCATTCCTTGTGTTAGTGCCGAGTAAACTTCGATGTCTTCACTTCCCAACATGGAGCGTCCAATTCTCCAATTTATTAACGAGAAGACTTAACTTTAGGCGCAAACTCTCAAATTGTAAGACAATCCGTCTGGTAAAACTGGCTATAGGTTCGCAGCGCTATTCACTTCTGTCCTAAGAGTTGTGGGAATAGTAGTCAAGATCTTAATACTAGTTCGAAAAAAAGCAAAAACC
>JBFGKX010000170.1:0-5113 GCA_041576455.1 Paenisporosarcina sp.
CAACAGTAACCGTTGTTTTAGTAGCCGATTATTCTCAAGCCAAAAGTGACGTGTTGCATAGTGGAAGTTCTATTGAGTTAGATATGAAGCGGAGAAAAAAGTTACTGCCTGTTGAAGAGTTACTAAGAAAAGAAAACATCAGTTATCGAGTAGAAATACTTCATGGCGTTCCAGGACCGACAATTGTCGAGTTTGCGAATAAGCAAAACTATGAACTTCTTGTCATTGGTAGCCGTGGTTTAAATTCATTGCAAGAAATGGTACTTGGGAGTGTCAGCCACAAAGTTGTTAAACGAGCTGAGTGTCCAGTCCTAATTGTGAAATAAAAATCTGAGCGAAGTGCATAATTCTATGTACTTCGCTCTTTTTGTAGGTTAAGGAAGATAATTAGAAAATATTTAAAACCCCATCACTGTAGTCATTTTGACCAAGTGATGGGGTTTTAAAGTTATGCTTATGCGTTTTGTTTTAAGCGCTCGAGTTCTTCAAATTTCAGTTGTACTTGCTCTTCTGTCAATCCATGCTCGACAATATAACGGTTACGAGGGTGTGTGCGACATGCGTCTGAACAGCTGCGCATGTACTGATGCTCGTTTTCTTCTGAACATAGTATTTTATCATTACATTCTGGGTTTGCACAATTTACATAGCGCTCACATGGTGTACCGTCAAAATGATCTTTTCCGACAATGACGTGCTCGACTTTGTTGATCGGCACAGCAATACGTTGATCAAAGACATACATTTGTCCGTCCCACAGTTGTCCTTGCACTTCAGGGTGACTTCCGTATGTGTGTATTCCGCCGTGAAGTTGCCCTACATCTTCATAGCCTTCTTTCACTAACCATCCAGAGAATTTTTCACAACGAATTCCGCCCGTACAGTAAGTTAAAATCTTTTTGCCTTCGAATTGTTCTTTGTTTTCACGCATCCACGCTGGTAAGTCACGGAAGTTTTTGATTTCTGGACGAACTGCTCCACGGAAGTGACCTAAATCGAATTCATAGTCATTACGTGCATCAATGACAATGGTATCTTCTTGTTGCATTTTTTCGTAGAATTCTGTTGGTGACAAGTATTGACCTGTGATTTCGTTTGGGTCGATATCATCTTCTCCGAGTCCTAGGTGGACCACTTCATTTTTAGCGCGTACATGCATTTTTTTGAATGCGTGACCTTCTGCAGCATCAATTTTCCACATGATATCGGCAAAACGCTCATCGCTCTTCATCATGTCCATATAGGCTTGAGTTTGTTCTAACGTACCAGAAACAGTTCCATTAATTCCTTCAGTAGATACGAGAATACGCCCTAAAAGACCAATTTCTTTACATGCAGCTAAGTGAGTTTGTGCAAATAGTTCAGGTTCATCTATTAATACATATTTATAATATAACAAGACTTGGTAAGCATTGTTTTCCATTTTATTTAACCACCTTACTTTTATGCTAATTCAATCAATAAATATAGCAAAAAAAACGCGGTTTGACAAGGTATGAATTTAATGGCAGAAAAAATCTCTTTAAAATAAATTACGAGTTTAAAGGTTTAGGAATCTACAAGTATTGGGAATAGAAGATTAAGTGATGCAAAATATGTATCATCTTGTCAAATTAATGGGCGAAAACTATTTTTAGAAATGTGATCGATTTCAAAAATAATTTCGTTACTAAATCAAAGATCATTCGAAAGGGAGGATTTACATGGCACAGAAGTTTGTAAAAGTTTTAGGTATTATTTTTCTTATCCTAGGAGTTGTGGGTTTTATATTGCCAATGCCAGACATATTTCATTTAACTCCAGTTCATAACATCGTTCACTTAGTTTCAGGAATTGTTGCACTTGTGATGGCAAGAACAGTATCTGGAGCAGTTATGTTCGCAAAAGTATTCGGATTTATTTATTTATTAGTCGGGATTTTAGGATTGTTTGTAGATAACTTTATTGGCATTCACTTCTTACCTGCAGATAACATTTTACACTTTATCATTGCTTTTTCTTCATTGTATGTAGGTTTTTCTGGCGGGAAAAGTAACGCAACTTACGTATAACTAATACCAAAGCCTCAATTCATGTAAGAGTTCAAATAATGGTAAAAAGCAAAGCTCATAGTAGCTTTGCTTTTTTTGTTTTATCATAACTAAAAGATAAATAAAAAGATTGAAAATATATTCATGCGATATATTGCATTTTGCATTTAAAGGGAGTAAGATTACATCCGTTGATGAAATTCGCTTAAAATTAACGGAATTTTCATAGATGTCGAATAATTATTGGTTGGTTAATAAGGAGGAAAATAGATGAATGCGAAATTGTCTTTTTCGTCATATTTCGTGATTGGTGTCATGTTATTTGCTTTATTTTTTGGTGCAGGAAATTTAATCTTTCCAGCTTCACTCGGTCAAAATGCCGGATCGAATGTATGGATAGCGATCACTGGATTTTTACTGACAGGAATAGGACTCCCTTTTTTAGGGATTTTAGCAATGGGGTATTCGGGTAGTCGAAGTTTACAAGACCTAGCCAGTCGAATTCATCCGCTATATGCAATTATTTTTACGTCCATACTGTATTTAACCATTGGACCGTTTTTTGCCATCCCAAGAACAGGTGCTGTTTCTTATGAAGTAGGTATTGCACCTTTTGTAGGCAGTGGTTTTGAACAATTAGCTTTAGGAATATTCACCATTGTTTTCTTTGGAATTACACTTTGGTTCTCGTTAAACCCAGCGAAACTCATTGATCGAGTCGGTAAGATACTATCACCAGCCATTTTAGTACTGCTGTTTATTTTGTTGGTAATGGTGATTGTGAAGCCGATGGGAATCATTGAAGCTCCTCAAGATGCCTATGTAAATGGCGCATTCATGAAAGGCTTTACAGAAGGTTATAATACGATGGATGCACTGGCGTCGCTTGTGTTTGGCATTATTGTGATTAATGCGATTCGAAAGATGGGTGTTACGTCAAAACGGGATACTATTTTAGCGACTGTGAAGGCTGGTGGAATTGCGACACTTTTACTTGGCGTCGTATATATTGGAATTGCTTATTTAGGTGCAACTAGTACCAATATGTTGGGGATTTCTGAATCAGGTGGACCTGTACTGAGTGGTGCAGCATCACATTATTTTGGTGTCTTTGGAATGATTTTGCTAGCTATTCTCATCTCTCTTGCGTGTTTAACAACAAGTATTGGGCTTACAATTGCGTGTGGAGAATATTTCCATTCTCTGATTCCTAAGATAAGTTATAAACTCTTTGTGATTGTGTTCTCCCTATTTTCGTTCGTTGTTTCGAATGTTGGTTTATCAAATATCATCACATTTTCGATTCCAGTCTTGATGTTTATTTATCCCCTTGCGATTGTTTTAATACTATTGACCTTCGCATCTCCACTATTTAAACATGCACGTCTCGTCTATATATCAGCTACAGTTGTGACGTTTATGATTAGTAGCATAGACGGGCTTAAAACGCTTTGTGCTCTATTAGGGATTGAGTATTTTGCTTGGATGAAACCAATTGTGGCATTTTATGAATCTACCTTGCCTTTCTATAGTCAAGGGCTAGGATGGTTGGTTCCGGTATTAATTGTCATGGTGATTACAGCTATCCTAGCTGATGTTTTCAAACTAACCGTAGTTTCACCTTATAAAAGAGTCACATCCTAAGGAAAAACCCCCTGAATCTTCTGCACTCAATAAAAGTGCAAAGGATCAGGGGGTTTTTTATGGCCATTTAATTAGTTTATTCGATGGTTAAAAATTTGGTTGCAGACGGAAATAGCGATTTCAAATAATGATGTTTTAACACTCGTTTCAAGTAATTTCTTCTACATCTAAGGTGTAAAAATCTTCAATAGCACCAAGCCAGTTATCTCGCATTAATTTAGAAGCACTTTGAGAATCTCGCTTTTTTAAGTGTTCAATGATTTTTACATGTACTTGAATCGACTGGGTTGTTAAGACAATTGAATTATGGAAAAAGAGTCTCCGAACATGTGCTTGTAACGTAGCAACCATAGATTTGATATACACATTATTTGCAGCATTGACAATAATTTGATGGAATTCTTCATCAATTTTAAGTGCAGTAAAATAATCTTTTGTTAGCACTGCATGTGAAAATCTTGCATTCGTATTCTCTAAGTCATGAATAATTTCTTCATTTAAATGTAAGATTGCAAGTTCAGCGGATAGTGCTTGAAGTGCCGCTAAAGGGGGGATGAGATCTTTAATATCTTCCTTTTTTACATTTGTCACTTGAGTCGCTTTTCCGGGAAACATTTCTACGAACCCTTGGACGGCAAGCAATTGTAAAGATTCACGGATGGGTGTTCTACTGACACCTAATGCCTCTGCCAATTCAGTATCATTCAACTTTTCTGTAGGACGTAAAGTTCCATCGATAATCCATTGTTGCAACTGATTAAAAGCATTTTCTTTTGCGGTGGTGCGAATAGGCTTCTTATGACTAGATGGTATCGGCATAAAGGGATCACCTTTCCTATCGGGAATTCTATTGTAAAATATGTGGTTTTTTCCATTATACAACAAATATTATTTATACGATATATTGCTATGTATATACAAAGTGCAAGTTTATGTCTAGTAACGTCTGGGAACAGAGTAATGAAATGGCCTATGAATTGTGTGAAATAAAGTCGATCTTCAGAAATTAATTTGTGTATTGTATGGGAAATTTTCTTTTTGAATGAAATTAATCCTTAAATTTATAGAGGTCTTAAATAATAAATATGGGAGAATACACCGAATAATCGCTTTGTAATGACACTTCATATGAATAACACATGAGGTGAAGAGGGAATAATTGAATTCAACCTTCTCTTCCCATAGACTAACTTATTAATTAATGAAAAGCAGGTGGTAATATGTTTGGATTCAATGACATGGGGAAGTTTTTCTTTTCCTTTTTTCTAGTTTTGCCTCTAGTGACGTTTATTCATCAAATGGGCCATATGTTTTTCGCGCGTCTTTTTGGTGGGAAAGTAAACATGCATATTGGGTCTGGAAAAGTCCTAACAAGAATAGGGCCTCTGCACATTCGACGACTTTATTTTTATGATGGATGGTGTGAGTATATTGCATTG
>JBFGKX010000171.1:0-5096 GCA_041576455.1 Paenisporosarcina sp.
AAAAAAGGTCTAAATTGTTGTCATTCATTCTAACTAACCATGCTGTTTTTAAAGTAAGAATAAACATGCGGCATTTATTCTCGCTTTATTGGTCCTACTATTTCTTTAGAAAACAAAAAGAGCCCCGATTCTTGACTGCTAAATTGAAAGTGATTCCAACTCATTTTCAAAAGGAATTTCATGAATGCTATAAAACTATATTAGTAGAGTTTTATCTTCACATAGCATGTTGAATTCGTGAGAAATAACAATAGGAGAGATTAGCGGGATCCATATACTTCAAAATATTTATCCATTTTTCATGTTTGACGGCACAGCAGAAGAAGCAATTTTTTCTACATATCTATATTTGACCAGTCCGAAATCATCAAACTCACACGTTACGGAGCAAATGAAACTGGTAGAGAAGGAACAATGTTACAAGCTAACTTTTCCCCTTAAGGGAACACACATTATGGAAATTGATAGTCCTATACTGCATAATTTTACATTTACGCCAGCTATTTCGTTGTTTGTTACGTGTGAATCTGTAGAGGAAATTGATACTGTTTACGAGAAATTATCACAAGGTGGCGAAGTCTTAATGCCAATAGCAGCTTATCCATTTAGTGCAAAGTTCTGTTAGGTAAACGATAGGTTTGGGGTCTCTTGGCAGTTAAGTCTTCCTCATAAGTAGAATTAAACGGTCTAATTGAAGAGTTCTAACCGATCATCTTTACTTGGTTGAGAACAGTTTAAGTTTAAGTAAATCCAGTCTAGAAAGGAATTTTCTCATATGAATATCGTTGAACAAAATCAAAATGCTTGGGATAGGAAAGTTGAAGATGGAGTTGTTTATACAAAGTTAGTCAATAAAGAAATAATTGAGAAGAGTAAATCTGGTCAATGGGAAATAACTGTTACTACCAAAAAATCTGTACCAAAAGCGTGGTTCCCCTCTTCTTTGAGTGGGTTTAAGATTCTTTGTTTAGCATCTGGAGGTGGCCAACAGGGGCCCATTCTTGCTGCGGCAGGAGCAGATGTTACAGTGGTGGATATTTCCGAAAAACAATTAGAACAAGATGCAATTGTCGCAAAACGAGATGGATTAAACCTTCACACAATCCAAGGAGATATGTCAGACCTTCACTTTTTTGATGATGAATCATTTGACATGATTGTCCACCCTGTATCTAATTTATTTGTCGAAGAAATTTATCCTGTGTGGAAAGAAGCAGCTAGAGTATTAAAACATAACGGGGTTCTAATTTCCGGATTTACCAATCCACTACTCTTTATTTTCGACGATGAACAGGAAATCGCAGGAACTTTAGACGTTAAACATTCCATTCCCTCTTCTTCCTTATCTAATTTAACCGACTTGGAAATTGAAAAATACATCACTTCTAATCAAACCGTAGAATTTGGACATACTTTGGAAGATCAAATTCAAGGTCAAATAGATGCCGGCTTGGTCATCACGGGATTCTATGAAGATGATTTTGGCGGGAATCGACTTTTAGACAACTACATCAAAACATTTATTGCTACAAAAGCGGTGAAAATTTCCCTTTAAATATGTATTGCGCAGTAAAATTGAATCTTCTTTTCATACTATTAAAACGCTCAGAGTGATGAACCTCTGAGCGTTTTGTTAGTGAATTTCAGGAAGACTGATTGTATCCATTATTAGATGAGCTAGTTTTTTCGAAGTGGTACTATTTAGGGAATGTCAGTTCCTATTATTTTTTACTCCTTATTTCGTACAGGACCATCTTTCGGAGCAAACCAAAATGCCGTAATAATAGCCCCAAATAAAACAAGAAACGGCGCGTAAAACATTAAGAAATGGGTCATCAGCTTGGCCTCCTCTAGGCGTGATAATCTTTATTTCCACGAACATAGTCTTTATTGAACAAGAACAAGCGCAACAATAAATATAACGATGGCACTAATAACCCTAGACCAGCAATAAACGCGATAATTAAGGCAATCGCCATCGCTGGGTTCGTAAAGCTATCGTAAATTGTTAAATACGGATATAACAAGTACGGATAATGGGATATGCCGTAGCCGAAGAATGCTAAGGCAAACTGCCCGGCTAATAATGTAAATGCAAGTCCGTACTTTTTACGTTTCCATAAAAGATAGACGGTTCCGATAAATAATAAAAACGAGAATCCAAATACCCACCATAAATCAAGAATTCGAGCGTAATGTTCGGGGTTATGTCCTCTTAGTTCAAAAATGATGCCCCCTGCAGTAATCATGGTTGGCAGTGCCCAAATGAGTGCATATTTTCGTAATAGCTCAGTAGCAGACGTATCTCCTGCTTTGTTCGCATACCAAGTTAAGAATACAGCAGATATATAGAGCAATGCTGTAATACTTAAAACCACGATGCTCCACGTCAAAGGGCTTGTAAACAGAGCCCAGTAATCTAATACGGGATTCCCATCGATCAAGGATACAAATCCACCTTCAGAAATGGTTAACACAGTGGAGAGAGAAGCAGGGATGAATAACCCTGTCACCCCATACATGAAGGTATATCCCTTATGTCCGTACGATCCATACATTGCAAATGCGTAATACGATCCTCGAATTGCTAACAAGATGATCGCGATGCTTGCAGGCACTAATAGGGATGTGCCGTAATAAAATGCGGTTTTTGGAAAGAATCCTATAATTCCAACGAAGAAAAAAACCAGAAACACATTCGTTACTTCCCAAACTGGGGATAAATAACGCTCAATAATGTTCGTTAGAATATGTTCTCTCCTTGTTAACGTATTATAGGCATTAAAAAAGCCAGCGCCAAAATCAATGGATGCGACCATCAGATACCCGAACAAAAATATCCATAAAACAGAGATCCCGATAATTTCAAGTGTCATAGGAAGTCACCCCCCTGTTCTTTACGTCGGTCTTCGATTTCTTGTTCGACTGGATTCTTCTTAAACATACGTCTTAAAACGACTACACTACCAGTTCCCAAGATTAAATAAAGACCTGCGAATAAAATAAGCATTATATCCACTTGACCACTCGTAGTTGCTGCTTCGCTTGTTCTCATGATACCTCTTAATATCCATGGTTGACGACCCACTTCAGCAAGCCACCATCCAGCTTCAATTGCCAGTAAGGCTAGAGGGCCCCCTGCAACTAATAACCAACGGAACCATTTGCTTTGAACAAATGACCATTTACGCCACGTGGCAAACACGTAAACAGCGGATAAAAAGGATAACCACATGCCAATTGTGACCATTAAATCAAATAAGTAGTGAATATACAATGGCGGTATTTCATCCTCAGGGAATTGATCAAGACCCTTAACTTCTTCATATGGATTACTATGTGCCAATATACTAAGGGCATAAGGAATTTTAATGGCATATTTCACTTCGCCATCCACTAATATGCCGTACATGATTAATGAAGCATTCTCTTCTGTTTCAAAGTGCCATTCTGCTGCGGCTAATTTTTCGGGTTGGTATTCAGCTAAGTATTTTCCCGAAAAATCGCCAATGATAGCCGTTGCAATGGAGAAAATCAATCCAACTTTCATTGTTAAAAACAAAGCTTTTTTATGATAAACATGAGTAGATCCTTTTAATAGTCTAAATGCCGCAATGGATGCCAACACAAATGCAGATGTCATATACGCCGTAACCACCACGTGGGCGACTTTAGTCGGCATCGCTGGATTAAACATCGCGAGGATTGGGTTGATGTTAATTAACTCCCCATTTACTAAATCAAACCCTTGTGGTGCGTTCATAAACGCATTGACCATGGTAATGAACACAGCTGAAAATGATGCACCAACAGCTACTGGTATCAGTAATAATAAATGTTTTTTCTGATTCTCAAATCGATCCCATGTATATAAGTAAATCCCTAGAAAAATAGCTTCAAAGAAAAACGCAAAGGTTTCCATAAACAAAGGCAAAGCAATGACATTGCCTGCAAGTTCCATAAAGTTCGGCCACAATAAGGATAGTTGAAGTCCTATTGCTGTACCTGTGACAACTCCTACCGCAACTGTAATGACGAACCCACGAGCCCATCTTCTAGCAAGCAAAATATAGTGTTCATCGTTCTTTTGAATTCCTACCCACTGAGCAATCATAATCATGAGTGGAACACCGACACCTATTGTGGCATACAAAATATGAAACGACAGCGTTAATTCCGTTAATACCCGACTAAAGAATACCGCTTCTTCATTACCCATATGGCTTCCCTCCTAATGACTTCCGAAAATCCGACCCATTATTGACAACAACATAATGGCTGCAACAATAAACACAAGCCACATTAATTTTTTCTCTTGGTTTTTGTACATGTCGTCACCATCCTTATACCCTATCATACCCCATTTAAGTATATTGGAACTCCAATTGCGTGTCAGAATTGTCACACCCATGTGAAAGATATGTGAATGCCTTCTTGGATTCACTTGAGGATCATTTGCTGGTTTAGTATTCTAATAAAATCAGCATAAAATAGAGGTGATTGTCTTGATAACAAAGAGAAAAGTACTCGCTTACATTACAAATCAGGACGGAGCTACCTGTAAGTTGCTCGTGTTTGAACATAAGGATCAACCTGAGGCAGGGCTACAAGTCCCAGGGGGAACGATTGAAAAAGACGAAGAAGTCATCGATGCTTTGTATCGTGAAATTTTTGAAGAATCGGGAATTGAAAAGGAAGAGCTTATATTTGAGCGCAAACTGCTTGAATATCACTATTCGCCCAAAAACAAAGAGACGATTTACGAACGACATATTTTTCACTTAACCTATTTAGGAGATAAAGAAGCTTGGAATCATGTTGTCGTAGGTGATGGAAATGATAATGGTTTGATTTTCCGGTTTCGCTGGGAACTTATTGATTCACTGCCAACACTAGCCGGTGAACAGGACGTAGCGGTGGCTTTGCTAAAAAAAGACAGTTTAAATGGAGAATCGCGGGAATTAATTTAAAAATCGCGGAAAAAAACTGAGAATCGCGGGAATTATTTATAGAATCACGGAATAAATCTAATCATCGCGGGAATATCGGTTCGCCATAAAAAAAGAGCGTTTACCAGTTGACCTGGAAACGCTCTT
>JBFGKX010000172.1:0-5061 GCA_041576455.1 Paenisporosarcina sp.
GCACTTTCTAAAATTAACTGAGTGATTCCATCTGGATATGAAAGCGCATAAGCAAGTGCAATGCGCCCTCCCATTGAATACCCAACTAATGTGAATTTAGTAACGTCAAGTGCAGTTAACAATGCTTTTAAATCTAAAAGCTGCTCATTCATTTCATATCTTATAGGGTTAGGGGGAGAATCGCTTTGTCCATGCCCCATTAAATCTATTGAGATACATCGAACAGTTTGTGGGAAATACTGAATGATTGGTAGCCAAGTATTTGCGCTTCCAGTAAAGCCATGTAAAAAAACGAGCGTATTCACTGCATCTTTGTTGGCAATCGTACAGCTTACGTTAACACCTCGGACATTAACGACTAGTTGTTCCATTGATTATTTAACTCCTCAGTAATACGATTCCACAAATGACGGTGAGCGATTACATTATCTTGACGATTTGTCTTAACCTCAATGATGCGTAAGTCCGATTTTTTAGGAATAGCCAACGCGTTTATAAATGCTTCTTTAGTTTCTATGGCAAAATATTCAGCTTGATACATATTTGCAATTGAGTCAAATGTGAGTCCTGTTGGCGTACCAAATAACATCTCAAAATACCGTTCTTCTTTAGATTGAGGTAAATAAGAAAAGATGCCCCCTCCATCATTATTCATGACGACTATGGTCAAATCCGTCTTGTGAAAACGAGACACCAATAAACCATTTAGATCATGTAGAAAAGAAATGTCCCCAATTAATAAGGTTGCAGGTCTTTTTCTTGCTTGCTGAACACCTAAAGCGGTGGAAACCACACCATCAATTCCATTTGTTCCTCGATTTGCAAAAATCTCTATATCTTTGGTTGTTTGATTAAAGAATGTGTCAACATCTCGTATCGGCATACTACTACCTGAAATTAAATCAACACCAGTTGGCAATTGCTGAAATAATAGGCCTGCAAATGCACCTTCATCTTGTTGTTCTTGAATATGTCGTTCAATATGATATTTCGCAATTGAATTCGCTTCTGTCCAGATGTTCAGTATTTCATTGGTTTGACAATTTAATACTTCTTTCCAAAACACTTCTGGTATTGAGTGAACGTGCTGGGTTACCACGCCTAATGAATCGCGATATAATGGATCTTCATCCACTACGATGTACGTCTCAGGTTTGAAGGCTTTGAGAAATAGTGAAAGTGGTTTTGATACTGGTTGCGCACCGAAACGTATGACCACATCTGAACTTACAGCTTTAGTAAAGTATTCACTTTTTAAAATTGCATCATATTGATCAATTAATAAGTGTTGACAATCCTCAGGTACGCCAGTGCGTAATTGCGATAGGGGATCTGCTAATACTGGCCACTCGATTGATTTAGCAAAAGCCCAAAAACGATCTTTCAATACGTCTCCTGACATTTCACCTACAATGATTAACCCGCGTTTTGCTCGTGTAATTTTATCTTCTACAAACTGTACAGTCGAATGTGAGGCTACTACACTACTAGAAATCAAAGTTTGATAAGTAGATGTTTTTACTACATAGTCAAAGTCGAGCAACAGGGGCTCACGAAACGGAATATTAAGATGGATTGGCCCCATAGGTGCTGCTTTAGCTAAAGCAATTGCTCTGCCCGTATGACGCTCGATAAATGGGATGGTTTCGGGATGTTCATCAGGTATGGGGTAATCCACACTCCATTTCACATGATTGCCATATAACTGAACTTGATCGATGGCTTGAGGAGCCCCCACTTCTCGCAACTCATGTGGGCGATCTGCAGTTAATACAATTAAAGGGATTCTAGCATATTTTGCTTCAACAATTGCTGGAAAAAAGTTTGCGGCTGCGGTACCAGATGTGCAAAGTAAAAGCACAGGACTTTTCTTTGCTTTCGCCATCCCTAGCGCAAAAAAACCAGCAGAACGTTCATCTATTTGCAAGTACGTATTAAAGCCGTCCGTTTGGCTGAATGCGTACGCAAGAGGGGTAGATCGAGATCCAGGACTAATCACGACATCTTCAATACCTGCTTGGAAAAAAGTTTGCACGATGGCATGTACATATTCAGTTAAAATCTGACGGTTATCCATTTAACTTGCCTCCAAGAGTCCGTAGCATCGGTCTAAATTTCACTAAGGTTTCTGCATATTCGGAAGCAGGATTTGAATCACCTACAATGCCACCACCTGCATATAAGTAAGCATTTTGTTTGTTTAATAAAGCTGAGCGAATCGCAACCGCAAATTCACCATTTCCATTAGCATCAATCCATCCGATTGGTGCAGCATAATAACCACGATTCATTTGCTCTACCATTCGAATAATCGCCATGGCATCACCACGGGGCTCTCCTCCAAGAGCTGGAGTAGGATGTAAGTCTTTTACAAGTTGCAATAAGCCTTGTCCGACCTTCAATTGACCTTCTACAGGTGTATACAAATGTTGGATATCTCGAATTTTCATTAACTTTGGTGTCTTCGCGACTTTTACATTAGCACAATATTTTTTAAATACATTAGTGATCATTTCAACCACATATTGATGTTCCTCTAAGTTTTTTGCGTCCTTCAAAAGTTCAATTCCTAATTGTTGGTCAGCAGTAGCCGTTAACCCTCGTTGAACGGAACCTGCTAAACAAGTTGAAAGGGCCTTTCGATTTTCAACTTTTACTAAACGCTCTGGTGTCGCCCCAAAAAATAAATTATCTCCCAGCTCTAAGCCGAATAGAAAACTTTCCGGTTGCTCTTTCGATACATGATACATAGCTGAAGGTGAACTAACTTCTTCCGCAAATGTCAGTGACAAAGAACGAGCAATCACAACTTTATGCGCTTCACCAACATGTATAAGCTTAGTTACATGAGAAACTGCATCTAAATATAAATCTTTAAAACGCTCTTCTAAATTCGTTACAATTGGTTTTGCATAAGGCTTTAATTCTTTTACTTGAGCTGCATGGATTAAATTATCACGTTCTTTACGTAATTGTTCAAATTGATGTTGTGAGTTATTTTGATCAGTAATTAAATGAATACTAATAAATACTTGGTCGTCACGAATGACCAACTGAAATGAAGGCACAGCAAAGTAAGCCGATGGAAACATATTCCATTCAGAATTCAGTTCATTTGCAGGATCAAATGAAACCCCCCCGAATAATATTGGTTGTAAATCATGTTCTTCATTCACAATTTTTGAACAAAGTTCAGTCCATTGATGTTCAACTTCCTCAAAACGGTTATCTTGTGAGGAACTTTTAATGACATGAGCATGTCCAATCCCGACTAGCGTAAATGTTTTTTCGCGGTTTTGCCAATAAAACCGTTTTCCTTTATATAATTCCCCTGCTTCAAAAAAAGCAATTGAGGATAAACCATTCACTTCAATTGTTTCAGTATAAAAATGTAATGACGAATAAAGATTTTTTACTGCAAATCCAGTGGATGGAAATGTCTTACGATTCATCCAGCTTCCCTCCGTAATTAGGACATCACAATCAAGTGATAATCCTTCAATATCCTACCTTCTATCATACCTCTTTCTCGTCGATTCAGCACCCGTAAAGAAAACAATCTATCCATTATTATATTGATGCAGTACAATGAGAGAGGTAAAAAGAGAAGAAGGAGTGAAAACATTATGTCAAGTAATCTAAAAGCCGACACTGGATGGCGTATATGGTGGGAGTTGACTAGACCTCATACGTTAACTGCATCTTTTGCACCCGTTTTTTTAGGGACAATGATTGCCATTTCTTATACAGATATACATTGGACTTTATTCTTTGCCATGTTAATTGCTAGCATGCTCATTCAAGCTGCTACCAATATGTTTAATGAGTACTATGACTTTACAAGAGGCTTAGATACTGAGAAATCCGTTGGAATTGGTGGGGCTATTGTACGAAACGGAGTCAAGCCGAAGACGGTCATGCAATTAGCCTTATTGCTTTACGGCATCTCAATCGTTTTAGGGATTTATATTTGCATGCAAACAACTTGGTTACTAGCAGTAGTAGGTGCAATTTCAATGGCAGTTGGCTACTTATATACAGGTGGCTTGTACCCTATTGCATATACGCCGTTTGGAGAATTGTTCTCTGGGGTGTTTATGGGGATGCTAATTGTATTAATTGCTTTTTATATTCAGACTGGCGAAATTACCTCACTTGCTATATTGTTATCTATCCCAAGTATGTTACTTGTCGCTGCAATTATGCTAGCCAATAACATTCGTGATTTAGTTGGAGATAAAAAAAGCGGACGTAAAACCTTGGCCATAATTATTGGGCGTGATCGTGCAATAGATCTATTACTTTTACTTTTTATCCTTTCTTATGGATGGATACTTGCTTTAGTTTTAATCGGACTCGTAACACCATGGGCACTTTTAGTGATTCTAAGCATAAAAAAACCGATTGATGCAATACGCATATTTAAAACAAATTCAAATCCATTAGATGTGATGCCAGCCATGATTAACACGGCAATAACAAACACGCTATTTGGCTTCTTGCTGGGTGTTGGTTTATTAATTGGTTATTTAGTTTAAAATAGGAAATCCGCCATGCTGTGACTAGCCATGGCGGATTTTTATGTAGACAATAATATCCCAAAACAATTTGATTTAGTTTTCCCCAATAAAAAAACACGCTATCCCGAAGATAGCGCATCTTTTCAATGACCCCTACGGGATTCGAACCCGTGTTACCGCCGTGAAAGGGCGGTGTCTTAACCGCTTGACCAAGGGGCCTTATATCTGGCGGAGAAGGAGGGATTTGAACCCTCGCGCCGGTTGCCCGACCTACACCCTTAGCAGGGGCGCCTCTTCAGCCACTTGAGTACTTCCCCAGATTGGCTCCGAAGGTAGGACTCGAACCTACGACCAATCGGTTAACAGCCGATTGCTCTACCACTGAGCTACTTCGGAATGGTGGGCCTAAATGGACTCGAACCATCGACCTCACGCTTATCAGGCGTGCGCTCTAACCAGCTGAGCTATAGGCCCACATTTGGAGCGGGTGAAGGGAATCGAACCCTCATCATCAGCTTGGAAGGCTGAGGTTTTACCACTA
>JBFGKX010000173.1:0-5033 GCA_041576455.1 Paenisporosarcina sp.
AAAAAAAGATTTTGATCATTTTGCCTCGATGTTAGCCAATCGAGGAGTAAAACGACTTTCAGGTCACCTTATTGGAGATGATACGTGGTATGATGCTGATCGGTTGTCGCCTGGAATTGCAAAAGCAGATGAATCCTATTATTACGCCGCACAAATTTCGGCGTTAACGATTTCGCCGAATGAAGATTATGATGCTGGCTCTGTAATTGTGGAGGCGAAACCGTCTGTGAATGGAAGAGCTTCTAAAGTATCAATAACCCCTGCAACGAATATTGTTCGAATTGTCAATCGCTCTAAGACAGTCCCTAAAGGCTATTCGAACACATTGAAGATTCAACGTCAAAATGGAACAAATCACATCATTATTACAGGAAATGCACCAATTGGATCTGCTGGGGCCAAAGAGTGGATTTCTGTATCCAACCCAACTGCGTATGCACTTGATGTGTTCAAAAAATCCTTAGCCTCTAAAGGAATACGCTTTGTTTCAACATCGAAGGTATTAAGAGGGAAAACTCCGGAAAACGCACGAGTGTTACTTTCCAAAAAATCAATGCCCTTAAATCAGTTAGTGATTCCATTTTTGAAATTAAGCAACAATACACATGCAGAAGTATTAGCGAAAGAAATGGGCAAAGTGACCTACGGAGAAGGTAGTTGGGACGCCGGTTTAAAAGTCATGCGGGAATATGCAGAGTCAGTTGGCCTAGATGTAAGTCAATGGGTCTTTGAAGATGCATCAGGCATGTCACATGCAAACAAAGTGACATCCAGTCAATTGTCTCAATTGCTTTATCATGTAAGGTCAGAGCCTTGGTATGGAACCCTCTTAAAAGGTCTTCCAGTAGCGGGAGGACATGACCGATTAGTCGGAGGTTCATTACGACTCCGAATGAAAACAGCACCAGTGAAAGGCAATGTTATTGCGAAAACAGGCAGTTTAGACAATGTAAGCGCACTCGCAGGATATGCAAAAACAAAAGATGGGGAATGGCTTATTTTCTCTATTCAAACACAAGATACAAAATTAAGTACGGTTCCTGTAATCGATCGTATGGCAACAGCCATTGCTAACTCTAAAAGAACACCATAAAGAGCGTGTGATGCTGGAACTTAGAAAATAGAGACAATTAAAAAGCTGACCTTGCATCCAAAAGAAATGGATAGAAAGGTCAGCTTCTTTATTTAGAGAAAGGAGTAGATTAAAACAATCCGATGGCTTCACCATCTGAACCGACATCCATATTTAAAGCAGCTGGCTGCTTCGGTAAACCAGGCATGGTCATAATGTCACCTGTTAAACAAACTAAGAAACCTGCGCCAAGTTTAGGAATAATGTCTCGAATGGTGATGGTGAAACCTTCTGGACGCCCATGTAGAGAAGGTTGGTCAGAAAGAGAGTATTGCGTTTTGGCCATACAAATGGGCAGTGCGTCCCACCCATATTTCTTGAGCTCAACCAATTTCTTTTTAGCGATCTCGGAAAATTGAACGCCAGAACCTCCATAAACTTGCTGAACAATAATGTTGAGCTTTTCTTCAACTGAGTCGGTTTCATCATAAAGAAGAGTAAAATCCTTCGGTTTCGCTAACTCTTGTTTCACAAGCTTAGCTAATTCAAGTCCACCTTTCCCACCATGCTCCCATACTTGAGTGAGGGCCACTTGAACCCCTTCTACTTGAGCCCACTGCATTACTTCTTCGATTTCTTCAGGAGTATCTAATGTGAAATGATTGAGGGCAACAATCGGTTCGATGCCAAATTGACGTATCGTGTCCACATGCTTCGCCAAGTTGACCATTCCACGTTTTACTGAATCCGCATTAGGCTCAGATAATCTATTCTTTTCAACCCCACCATGCATTTTAAGCGCTCGAATGGTCGCTACAATAACGACGGCATCCGGGTGGAAGTTGCCTTTTCTTGATTTGATATGCATAAACTTTTCAGCACCTAAATCAGCACCGAAGCCAGCTTCCGTTACAACGATATCGGCAAGTCTTCTAGCGGTGTTGGTTGCCATTAAAGAGTTGCAACCATGGGCAATATTTGCAAAAGGTCCGCCATGAATAATCGCGGGTGTTCCTTCAATGGTTTGCACTAAATTTGGCTTAAATGCATCTTTCAGTAGCAACGTGAGAGCTCCCTCTACTTCTAAATGGCGAACTGTAATCGGTTCTTTTGTATATGTATAGCCAACGACCATTTGAGCAAGTCGCTCTTTCATATCTTCAAGAGAAGTTGCTAAACATAAGACAGCCATGATTTCCGATGCCACAGTGATATCAAATCCATCTTGTCTAGGAACTCCTTGCAATGGACCACCTAAGCCAATGGTTACTTGTCGCAAAGCACGGTCATTCATGTCCAATACTCGTTTCCAGGAAATTCTTCTCGGATCAATATTGAGTGCATTCCCTTGATGCAAATGGTTATCAATGATTGCAGAAAGAGCATTGTTGGCTGTTGTAATTGCATGTATATCTCCCGTGAAATGAAGATTGATATCTTCCATGGGCAATACTTGTGCAAACCCACCACCAGTTGCTCCCCCTTTTACGCCCATAACGGGTCCTAGAGAGGGTTCTCGTAAGGCAACGATGACCGATTCCTTTAATTGATTGAAGGCATCAGCTAGTCCTACTGTTACGGTGGATTTCCCTTCGCCTGCTGGAGTCGGACTAATGGCAGTGACTAATACGACTTGTCCTTGTTTTGTTGCGGGTGGCAACGAAGTGACATCAATCTTGGCTTTAAAATTACCGTAGAGTTCAAGTGCTTCTCTCGAAATACCTGCTTTATCCGCGATGTTTTGAATGGGTAGCATGGTTGCATTTGTTGCAATCGATAAGTCTGTGAATGGCATGAATGTAACGACCTCTCTTGTTCGTATTGTTCTATAAAATATGGGCTAACTGAATGTGAGTTTCTACCACAAATAAGGATTATCATATCATAATTTAAGGAACTTTATAGGTGTTAACAACCTAAGAACTTCGCTTACACGTTCGATGAGTTATGGAGTCGAACATTCACATTCCTTGTTACATAGAAAAAAATGGTGTTTGGTTATAAGTGAAAAGGGAATTATCCATGAAAAAGGAGGTATCTATATATGCCTTGGCAAAAAAATAATCCTCCCGATGCGTTAAAAAACTTGGACACACCGATACGCAACAAAGCGATTGACATTGCGAATGCGCTTCTTCGTGATGGAATGGAAGAAGGACGTGCGATTTCAATCGCAATAGAAAAATCGCGAGAATATTTTGGGGGCGATGCAAGACAAGAAGTTTACCAAGTAAAGAAGCATGAAGAGGGTTGGCAACTGAAAAAAGGTTCTGGAGATAGGGCTGTTTTGGTAGAAGGCACTAAACAGAATTTATTGGAAAAGGCGAAACCTTATGTGAACAAACATCAAGCTGTATTGAAAATCTATCATGAAGATGGTTCGTTACAAGAAACTCTGTATGAGCATGATTAACTCGAAAATCTCTTTCTTAACGTGAATAAGGTCATTTCCTAATTAATCCTTTGGAGTGTTGGAATGTGTGGGGAATGTTGATTCTGGGTATACCTAAATGACCTATATGAACAAGGAGGTACACCGATGGCTGATCAAAAAAACAAAGACAAGCGCGATGAAGAAATCATGACACGCAAAGATAATGAGAAGAAGAATGTGAAACTATCTGCGAATGATGTGTCAGAGAATAAAAATGAAAATACCGAAACAGTGGTAACGCAACCACGTATCAACACAGAAGGTCTATAAAAGGAAAAGACGAACTCTGAGGGGGTTCGTTTTTTAATGTGCAGAAATTTAGTGCCACTCAAATGGTCGTGATGAAACGGGAGTGGATTTTCGGATTTTACTCGAAACTTCCATCCTTCATGGTGTATAATGCAACAGTGAGCAATTAAAATATTTACTGATTGAAGCATAGATTGATATAGATATATAAACGTGAAAGAGAGTGAACCAATATGGGACGCAAGTGGAATAATATTAAAGAAAAGAAAGCCTCAAAAGATTCGAACACGAGCAGGATTTATGCGAAGTTTGGACGCGAAATTTATGTAGCTGCTAAACAAGGAGAACCGGATCCAGAATCTAACCGTGCGTTAAAAGTTGTCCTTGAACGTGCGAAAACGTATAGTGTGCCGAAGACCATTATTGACCGTGCTATTGAAAAAGCAAAAGGTGGTTCAGAAGAAAATTTCGATGAACTGCGTTATGAAGGATTTGGTCCAAGCGGTTCAATGGTGATTGTTGAAACCCTTACAAATAACGTCAATCGTACGGCATCAGATGTCCGTGCGGCATTTGGGAAAAATGGTGGAAACATGGGGGTAAGTGGATCAGTAGCTTACATGTTTGATGCAACTGCTGTAATCGGAATCGAAGGAAAAACGGCTGATGATGTATTCGAACTTTTAGTTGAAGCGGACGTGGATGTACGTGATGTATTAGAAGAAGATGAATCTGTTATCGTCTACGCGGAACCTGATCAGTTCCATGCAGTGCAAGAAGCATTCAAACACATTGGCATTACTGAATTCACTGTTGCTGAATTAACCATGCTAGCACAAAATGACATCACTTTAGAAGCAGATGCACAAGCGCAATTCGAAAAAATGATTGATGCTTTAGAAGATTTAGAAGATGTTCAACAAGTTTATCATAACGTCGATTTAGGCGAATAAAAACGATCCAGCATCCTTTAAAGATGCTGGATCATTTCTATTCAAGGATATCTCAATAAGTCGACTTCAGAGTGAGACCGTTTTGATTGATAAAAGTGCTAGATTGATCGATGAATCTCCAGTTTGATCGATAAATCCTCAGTATGATCGATAAACCATGCAAACTGATCGATAAATGGGTTTTCAACAGAAGCGAAGCGAAAAGAGACTAATTAGGGCTGCGAATGCAGCCTTTTCTGTTGGAGACCGCATCTCAACAAGTCGACTTCAGGGAGAGACCAGTTTTGATCGATAAAAGTGCTAGATTGATCGATAAACCTCCAGT
>JBFGKX010000174.1:0-4927 GCA_041576455.1 Paenisporosarcina sp.
GCTAAAGGAAAAGCGAGCTCCAAAATTGCCACAATAACCGCACTCGAGAAATCAATGATGAAAAGTCGTTTATGTGGTTGATAATAAGAAAAGAATTTCTTTAACATGTCAGATCTCCTTGTGTATTAATACAAGCTATTATAGCGGAATTTCGTTTTGCAGACGACATAATAAGCGGTGAATTCAACTTCAAGGGTGCATAAACCTAAAACAAAATATGGAAATTACAATGGAGGTGAAAGAAGAGGAAGTGAAATTTTCTCGAGATTAAAGAGATAGGATAAGTAACTATCATGAAATAGAAATATGATCAATCCCCTGAGAAATTCAAAAGAAAAACAGCGTTCTCAAGAGTTATTCTTGAAAACACTGTGTACAGGCGCATTAATTGGTGAAACCTTCAGTAGAATTTTTTACAACAACGATAATTTTACGTTCGTCTAGCTTTTCTTCTAATTGTTCTGCTTCAGGTTCACTAAATCCGAGCTCTTCAAATTGTGCTCGCAATTCGTCTCCTTTTTTACGGAAAACGTTTGCAATTGAAGTACCTAAACCTTGTTCTGTAACGCCAACTGTATTCGCATCCGATAGCTCAGCCACATGATTTGTTCGATGACTTTCATGAGTTAACACATAAATATTATCCTCATGTACACCTGTAGCTTTCAACTCTTGAATTCCACGAATGGCTTCATCATTTGTTAAATATTCCTTGTATGTTACGCTCATTAAAAAAATCCTCCTTTAACATGTTTTCAGATACGCTCTTTCTTTACCACGACTTTCAATATGTAAACGATAAGCAATAAAATCAGAACTAAAGCCTTATTTTATTTGGAAAGTTATTGGGAGAGTTGTAACAAGAATATGATAGACTTATTGTTAGTAAGGAGCGTGAATGACATGAAAAAATGGTTTTATCCGTTGGCTGTTGTGACACTCATCGGTTTTATCTTCTTATTTTTTAGTTTTTCTTACGAAGAGATGGTCGAGTTTGACCGGAAAATGGGAGAATTATTGATTGGAAATGATTTCGTTCATTTCTTCCATTACTTTGGGGAAACGTTATTAATAATTTCAGCATCCCTTATATTGATTTTATTTTTAGCTTTTAAACGTCGAAACTATCGTGGCATGCTATTTGTGTTGTTTACAGTAGCAGGAGGCAATTTATTAAATAAAGCATTGAAAGAATGGGTACATCGTGCGCGTCCTGATATTCCTGATCAGTTGACAAGTTTTAGTTTTCCTTCTGGTCATGCTATGGTTGGATTATTGTACTTATTTACCTATGCATATTTTCTAACAGAAAATCTCACTTCGAAAAAATGGCGTGTTGGGATATGGATCACTGCAACCGTGTTAACTTTACTTTTAGGTTTATCGCGAATTGCAGGAAATAATCATTATGCGACAGACGTAGTTGCAGGGTGGATGTGTGGTTACTCATTGTTTATACTCGTTGTACTTTGGTATGAATGGCGAAACCGCAACATGCAAAAAAGAATCGCACAACCAGAATAAAAGGAGTCTTACGCTATTTACTTAGCGTGAGGCTTTTTTTGGAAGGGGAGAATGGACTTTGTTTACATTACCAGATGAGTTGGTAGAACTCGGAAAAAAACGTATAGAGGGTCATGTTGTACAAGGATTTGTTCGAAGTTATGGGCCCATAAACCCTCAGATATTATTAGTGGGTGAAGCACCTGGTGAGAATGAGGTTGATACAGGTATTCCATTTATTGGACGTGCCGGAACAGAGTTAATGAAGTCACTAGCTAGTATTGGTTTGACACGAGAAGATGTGTATCTAACCAGTAGTGTAAGAAGTCGACCTTATAAATGGGGAATAAAAAAAGAAAAAAATGGATCGACCGTAGAAAGAACGTACAATAGGGCACCTAAATTTACAGAAGTTCTCGCACATGCCCCCCTCTTAGATTATGAGATTCAACATCTTCAACCAAAATTAATTGTTACTCTTGGGACAGTCGGATTACAGCGGCTATTAGGAAAAAAAGCAAAGGTCACTGAATTACATGGAAAAAAAATGAATCAACCCATACAATATTTACGCAATCTGGAGGATGACTTCTATAGTTTAACACCCAAATCATACAAGATTATCCCGACATTCCATCCCGCTTCTGTATTCTACAGACCATCTTTAAGAGAGCTTGTTTTGCAAGACTGGCATTATATAGGCCAATGCTTAAAGGAACAATGATAATAAGAGAACGTGTATATGGAGTGAAACCTGTCAATAATGGGTATACAGAATTAATGCTTAGAAATCGGTGGATTAATGAATAAGTTAGTGATTGAATTGGTTATGTTCTAATGAATAATTTAAATATTCTTTTATATTGCTCCTTAGTAACTTTACATCTATACTTTCTGTAAAGAAAAAACATTACAAGTGTCAAGACAGAAGGGGTGTTTACATGACCACAATAAAAGAAAAACAAGTTAAACCTTTATCTAGAAATAAATTATTAGGTATTTCAGGACTTGGCTGGATGTTTGATGCGATGGATGTGGGAATTTTGTCATTCATTATCGCAGCTCTCGCGATTGAATGGAACTTATCGCCACAGGAAATGGGATGGATAGGCAGCGTGAATTCCATAGGGATGGCAGTAGGAGCAGTAGTCTTTGGGTTATTAGCGGATCGAATTGGTAGGAAGCAAGTGTTTATCATTACACTCACTCTGTTCTCTGTAGCTAGTGGACTTTCAGCCTTATCGACAACCCTCATCATCTTTATGATTTTCAGATTTTTTGTAGGCATGGGTCTAGGAGGCGAGCTTCCTGTCGCTTCAACATTAGTGGCAGAAAGTGTAGAAGCTAAAGAGCGCGGCCGTGTCGTCGTATTGCTTGAAAGCTTTTGGGCAGTAGGTTGGTTGCTTGCCGCATTAATTTCCTATTTCATTATTCCTGAATATGGATGGAGAGTGGCCTTAGTCATCACGGCATTGCCAGCATTTTACGCGATTTATTTACGTTTAAACTTGCCGGATTCTCCACAATTTACAGCAAAACGTAAGCGAGAGCGTACGTATATACAAAATGTCAAAGCTGTATGGTCCAAAAAATATATCAAGCCGACATTGATGTTATGGATTTTATGGTTTACGGTCGTCTTCTCTTATTATGGCATGTTTCTTTGGTTGCCAAGTGTAATGGTCATCAAAGGCTTTAGTTTAATTAAGAGTTTTGAATATGTATTAATTATGACAATCGCTCAATTACCAGGTTATTTTACAGCTGCATGGTTAATTGAAAAAGCAGGACGTAAATTTGTGTTAGTCACTTATTTACTGGGTACAGCAGCAAGTGCATATGCCTTCGGGAATGTGGATACAACAGTAGCTTTAATTGTGTCTGGCGCATTCTTATCATTCTTTAATTTAGGTGCATGGGGTGCGTTATATGCGTACACACCTGAACAATACCCATCTGTCATTCGTACAACTGGTGCAGGGTTAGCGGCAGCAATTGGTCGAATTGGTGGGATTTTAGGACCGTTAATGGTTGGAACACTTGTAGCGAGTGGTTATGCAATAGGCGGGATTTTTAGCATTTTCTGTGTTGCCATCGTAATCGGTGTATTAGCAGTTGTGATTCTAGGTAAAGAAACGAAACAGATTGAATTGGAATAGTTAAACAGGAGATTCTCTTCACAGGGAATCTCTTTTTTTATGAAAACGGTCTAATTAACTAACTTAACGCGACAAGATGACAGAAAAGCGAGATGAGAATGCCTCAAATCGCGACAAGAAGAGTAAAAACCGCTACTAGACAGGGACATCAAATGTCTTTTTCTAGGAACCCTTCTTTCTTTTAAACGTAGTAAAAGGAAAGGGGGAAATTGAAAATGAGTGTTAGGGAATTTAACATCAACATAAGTCCCATCGAGGCAATGGAGAAAATACACGATGAGGTAATAGCAGGGAGCATGACCGGAAAATTAATCGATCATTACGAACGAGTTTCTGGGGAGCATCAACTAGTGGTCTTCGTTTTGGAGAAATTTTTCATGCGGACCTCCAACCGTTCGTCGATGACCGTCACGATCGATAACTTCGATGGAACGACGAAAGTACATGCGGTGGCCTCTGGGAGTTCGGAAAGTCCATTTTTTCGCTTTGATTGGGGTGCAGGAACTAGTTTTGCGAATAGTGTGGAAAATGCGTTGGCGAATCACATCGTTAGTTGATAGAATGAATCTACCAAATAAGTACGACAAGGGAGAGTCGGCTATGTTTACTAGAATTGACACCGTATTTTTACCTGTACACGACACCGAACGCTCAATTGAATGGTTTGAACAGAAGTGTGGATTTACATTGAGTTGGCATGACGAAGTTAATGGGTATGCCGCGATGAGTGTTGACGATGGGGAGACTAGTTTCACGCTAGCCCGAAATGAAAAAATGGGCATTTCTCGACCAATCGACCATGAATGGTTCAATCTCTATACACCGGATATCCATGCCACCCATCAGGCCATGTTAGATGCTGGGGTAGAAGCTACGTCTATTCAGAGTGGAGGACACGTAGAATTCTATCAATTTAAAGATCTTGACGGCAATCTGATAGGAGTTTGTTCTTTTGATGACGATGCAGCCTAAATTTAAAAGAATTTTGATTGTTGGATCGGGAGGTGCCGGGAAATCAACTTTATCTCGTCAACTGGGTGAAAAGTGGAATTTGCCAGTCGTACATTTAGATGCAATGTTCTGGCAACCTGGTTGGACACCTTCGCCTCGTCTGGTATTTATGGAACGAGTAACAGCAGAATTGGAGAAGCCAGAGTGGATTGTCGATGGGAATTTTGACTCCAGCATCGAATGGCGTGCAACATATGCTGATTTGATCATCTTTTTGGATTACTCAAATGTGCTGTGCCTGTATCGTGCTTATA
>JBFGKX010000175.1:0-4925 GCA_041576455.1 Paenisporosarcina sp.
CTAACGAGGTGCTTTACTTCAAGAAGGAGTAAATCCTTTTTCCTTATTGAACTAACTCATCAGTTAGTTCAATAAACAATTCCAAAGTTACGTTAGTATGAATTCCTAGGAACTTATAATAATTGATAATCGTATTTATTAGTAAGGAGGGAATTAATTGAAAAAAAAATGGAATGATTTTAGGTTTATTAATAGCCATTATTGCAGTGTTCGTATTTATAAATAAATTATATTATCCTTCTCTTCCGATAGATGATATATCTGCAAAAGAAGCGATTGATATACTGAAAGAATCGGATAGTAAAATAGCTGAAATTGCAGTAGAAGGCGATTCTATTTGGTATATCACAAGTAGTGAGAACAAAGGTATTTCGATTGCTGATGAAAATATAAAACAAATGATGGGTTCAAATGGATGGGAATTTAAAGAAAAAGATGGTGCTGGTCTGTTCTTTGAAAAAGACGGAAAAAGATTAATGGCCAGGACTCTAATGTGGACTGGAAATTATGTTCTCGTTAAAACAATTCCAAATAATTCCAAATAATCTTTAGAGTTTTTTTATTAAGCTAACGGATACTTTACTTCAATAAGAAGTGAAGCCTTTTTCTTATTGAACTAACGAAGCAGGTTAGTTGAGGAAGAAGTATAGAGATGATTACAAAGGAGGAGTTGTTATGCCAGAGTGGAAAAAAGAGATGATTGAAACTACTCGTGGATGCTTTGAGGTGTTTGTAAAAGGCGAGGGTGAACCTGTTTGTATAACTCATCATTATTCGGAATTTAATGAGTCTGGAGACTACTTTGCAGAAACATTTATAGAAAATAATAAAGTCTTTTTAGTTAATTTAAAAGACGCAGGGAACTCCGATAAAGCAGAGAATGCACATGAATTAAGCATGGTGGACGCAATACTTGACCTTGAAGAGATTCGAAAAGTGTATGGATACCGATCATGGACATTTGCTGGACATTCAACTGGTGGGATGATTGGTGTTCTATATGGCATTCATTTTTCATCTTCTTTAAAATCCCTTATTATTGTAGGCTCCTCTGCAAGAGAATATAGCTCAACATCAAAAAAGTGTATTTACAATGAAGGGCATCATAAGTATAAACGGATGCAAGAATTGATGGAACTACTAAAACTGCAAAGCCTTACGGGAGATGAACGGAATAGTTTGTCTAAAGAAAGAACTCAATTATCTTTATTTAAACCAGAAAATTTCGAACAATATTTCTCAAAAAATATCTCTAAAAAACTGTCTGCAAATAGATTGAATTTTTTTAGTAGAGAACAACTGATTTTTGATGTTACTCGTCAATTATCAGCAGTTAGAACTAAAACTATCATTCTTTGTGGTAGACATGATGTTCAATGTCCTGTGGATTTTTCAATTGAAATGAGTGAACTAATTCCAGGTGCTTCACTACATATCTTTGAACAAAGTAACCATTATCCATTTTTAGAAGAAGAGTTCGAATTTAAGGGAGTTATAAAAAGCGTAATATTATAAAAATCTTCTTCAACTAACGAGTGCTTTAGTAAAAAAATAGACATGAAAAAATGAGCTTGGAGAAATATCCAAGCTCATTTTTCTATACAAAATCAACCATTAAATTTAACATAGCCAATCTTTAAAAAGAGAAGTAAATTTCATTTCAAATCCAAGCACTTTATCCATTCCAAAATGTGTGGACCAACTTAAACTGATAGATAAGATAAAATTAATCGATATCCATACACTAACGATATCTACTTTTATCGACAATACCTTGTTAATGAAAGCTCTCACGTTGTGATTTGCCTAATATCTAAACATGGAAATTTATGGAACTAATAATTGGATGAAAAATAGTAACCAACCCAAATGTTAAAAAAATAAAAATAATTATTACATGAAAAAATAGAAAATCCCTCTATGTGTAAAAAGTTTTATTTATAAACAACCTCCTAAAAAACTTGGAAATGCTCACAAACTAATAATTTAAGCTGTTTATGAGTAAATATGTTTATTTTATATAACTAATTAGAAAAAGTAGTAACAATTAGTCTGTTAATTTAACAAGATAAACCAGTTAGTCATTCTAAATAACTATAATTTTGTATATAAATTGGATGATGATCAATCATCTTAATCTAATTGTTCGCATCGATTCTTGCGTATTATGAGCTATATAATAAAAAAATAAATTATAGTTGGTTAAAATATAAAAAGATAATTCAAATAGACTATCTCAGTAAGAATTAATATGAGCAAAACCAAGCATAATTTTCTTGTAAAGCCAAGAACCATCTCTTTACAAGTCCATCTGATATTTTATACAATAGAAATTACATATATTTTTAAGTGAATGGAGTTTGGTGAATCGACATGGCGAAAGACCAAGTATTTACAGCTGAAGAAGTGTTCGCACTTGTCGCTACGTATATGAACGACAAGAATGTTGAATTTGTACAAAAGTCTTATATGATGGCAGAGTACGCTCACCGTGAACAATTCAGAAAATCTGGAGAGCCTTACATTATTCACCCAATCCAAGTGGCGGGGATATTAGCTGAATTACAAATGGATCCTGCAACAGTGGCTGCAGGTTTTTTACATGATGTCGTAGAAGATACAGACATCCTTAGAGAAGATCTGGTTCGCGAATTTAGTGAAGAAGTCGCGATGTTAGTTGAGGGTGTAACAAAATTAAGTAAAATTAAATATATGTCTAAAGAAGAACAACAAGCAGAAAACCATCGCAAAATGTTTGTCGCAATGGCGCAAGACATTCGTGTAATTCTTATTAAATTAGCGGATCGTTTACATAATATGCGGACTTTAAAGTTCCAACCCGTTGAAAAACAACGTATTAAAGCAAGTGAAACGCTTGAAATTTTCGCTCCACTCGCTCATCGTCTAGGGATCTCTACAATTAAATGGGAACTTGAAGATATTTCATTGAGGTATTTAAATCCTCAACAGTATTATCGCATAGTAAATTTAATGAAACGAAAACGCAATGAGCGAGAAGAATATTTAAATAATGTGATGGAAGGCATTAAAGTTGAGCTTAAAGATGTTGAAATTAAAGCAGATTTATATGGTCGTCCAAAACATATCTATAGTATTTATAAAAAAATGGTTTTGCAAAACAAGCAATTTAACGAGATTTATGATCTACTAGCTGTGCGAATTACAGTTGAAAGCATCAAGGATTGTTATGCGGTCATTGGAATTATCCATACGCTTTGGAAACCCATGCCTGGACGTTTCAAAGACTATATTGCAATGCCTAAACAAAACTTGTATCAGTCGCTTCACACTACCGTCATCGGTCCGCAAGGCGATCCGTTGGAAGTGCAAATTCGTACAGAAGAAATGCATCGAATCGCTGAATTTGGGGTAGCCGCACACTGGGCTTATAAAGAAGGCAAGCCAGTCGATTCGACAAATAAGTCAGTGGACTCGAAACTAACATGGTTTAGAGAAATTCTTGAATATCAAAATGAGTCGTCAAATGCCGAAGAATTTATGGAATCCCTTAAATTCGATTTATTTTCCGATATGGTGTACGTATTTTCACCAAAAGGCGATGTGATGGAACTGCCTGCGGGTTCTGTTCCAATCGATTTTGCCTTTCGCGTTCACTCGGAAATTGGAAATAAAACCATTGGTGCTAAAGTAAATGGCAAAATGGTTCCATTAGACACCCAATTAAAAACAGGTGACATTATTGAAATCTTAACGTCCAAGCAATCATTTGGACCAAGTCGTGATTGGCTAAAAATTGCCCAATCATCACAAGCGAAAAATAAGATTAAGCAATTCTTTAAGAAACAACTACGTGATGAGAATGTTCACAAAGGTCACGAGATGATTGAAAAAGAAATTAAAGCCCAAGATTTTGATGTAAAAGAAGTATTAGGGAATGAAAACATAAAGCGAGTTTGTGAAAAATTTAACTTTACGAGTGAAGAAGATATGTATGCGGCGGTCGGGTTTAATGGGATTACAGCCCAACAAATTGTCAATCGTTTAGCAGAAAAAATGCGTAAAGTGCGGGATCAAGAAGAAGCATTAGAAAAAATTACAAAAGAAATGCAAAAACCAGCTGTTCGTAAAATTACAGAATCAGGAGTAATTGTTAAAGGAATTGATAACTTACTTATTCGTTTATCTCGTTGTTGTAACCCAGTTCCAGGGGATGATATTGTTGGGTTCATTACTAAAGGACGCGGGGTTTCTGTTCACCGACAAGATTGTCCAAATGTCATCGATGCAAACGATAATGAACGAATCATTGATGTTGAATGGGACAACCGATTAACGACAAACCGCAAAGAGTTTCAAGTTGATATTGAAATTTCAGCATTCGATCGCGCTGGTTTATTAAACGAAGTGATGCAAGTTGTTCATGAAACAAAAACAAATATATCTGCGGTTAGTGGAAAAGCTGACCGTGATAAAATCGCAACAATTAACATGACCATCATGATTACAAATATTGGACACTTACACAAAATTGTTGAGCGGATTAAGCAAATTCCAGATATTTATTCAGTACAACGAATGACGAATTGAGGGTTTCACAGTGAGAGTCGTATTACAAAGAAGTTTGTTTGCAAAAGTGGAAGTTGACGGAGAAGTAACAGGGCAAATCGAGAAAGGATTTGTCTTGCTTGTTGGCATCTTTCATGAGGACACAGAGGCAGATGTGCGGTACGTTGCTGAAAAAGTCGCAAATCTACGATTGTTTGAAGATGACGAAGGGAAAATGAATCATTCCATTTTCGAAGTGGGAGGCTCAATTTTATCGATTTCTCAATTCACATTGTACGGAGATACCCGAAAAGGAAGAAGACCGAATTTTAGTGGAGCTGCGAAACCAGACGTTGCGAAGCCTTTATGGGATTTATTTAATGAAGAACTTCGCCAGA
>JBFGKX010000176.1:0-4884 GCA_041576455.1 Paenisporosarcina sp.
GCTTGTAAGCAAATGAGTATTCATTAAATATAAGGATAAAATTTGTATTCATATCTTTTGCACTCTTTGAAAAAGATGATCGTCGGCTATTTCTTTCGCTTTCCGCGGACGAAACGCTAGCCTCCTCGAGTTAGCTGTCTATGACAGCTAACCCTGTGGGGTCTAGCCTGTCTCGTTTTTTCCGCAGGAGTCTTCAGAAATAGCCGACTATCTTACTATTAAAATAAGATAAAGAAATACGCTTCCAGAAGCGAAATCAGTTGATTGACGTGGAGACAGTGAAGATTGCGAAGCGATGAAAAAAACAGAAACACGAGCAGCGGTTTATCTAGTGAAGATGAGAATGAAGCCGGACACGCGAAACGAAATCAACATAATTCCTTGCTGTTCAAGAAGGTTCCTCTATGACGCCACCCATTGTTACATACATTAAAACCATTATTTTTCCATGTTTCTCGTTTAACTGGAATCTCCCGTTTAAAAGATCGTGTTCTTGCCATAAAAAAATGAGCTGCCGGAGCAACTCATTGGAAGTTAAAAGAAAGTAACTAATCGTCTATACAAGAAACTTACATGAAAATCTTTACTTTGGTACTTCTACAGTAAAAGGAATCGTAAAGACTTCTCCGTTTTGTTTAAATTGACCCCATATTTTATAGATACCGCTCGACGGGAAAGTGGTCATGAATTTTGCATCTGGACCAGATGCATGTGCCTCCATTGGATGAACATGCAGGTACGTATTTGTATCTTCACTAATGATGACAACATGACCTACTGCACCTAAGTAAGGTTGTAAATCAACTATTGGTTTTTTTGTTTTTGCATCTGTCAGGTTGAAATTCAACTCCAACTCCATTCCCGGCATTAAATGATCAAAAGATAACGTACCCTCTTTTCCATTTACGACTTGGGTCAACGCTTCTTCTTTTAACGGAATAGATGTTTTTTTACTTCCTTCTACTTGAACAACTTCCGATTTGACGACTTTAGAAGAACCTTCCGGCACAAAGTCTGCGAAAAATTTATAATCCCCCCCAATCGGAAAATGTAATTGTACTGTAAATTTCCCTTCCCCTTGATAATCAGGGTGAATGTGGTCAAAATAAGATAAATCTTCACTTACGATGATTAAATGCATCAACTTTTCATGTTCTACTTCAAAGTTTTTTATGGGTTTTCCCATCTCATCTTTTACTTGTATGGTTAATTCATTTGCTATTGAAGTTTGGGGATTCTTATCAAAACTAAATTCGACCTCTGATGTATCTGGTTCACTTAGTTTTTCATGGTTATCGTGATTTCCTTCATGGGTACTCGCATTTTCATGACCCGATGGTTCCTCACTTGAATGATTTTCATGATCTTCATGGTTTGCTTGCCCACATCCACTTAGACCGACAATTAAAATAATACCAAAAATAAACAATACCCTTTTCATGTATCGTAAAATCTCCCATCTATTTTGAACTTTCATCTACATATTATATAGTTCTTAGCAGAGAAAAACACAACAATCTTACTTGGTTATTTGTTCTCTGCCCCTAACTCCGAAGCTTTTTTCCCACAATAAAAGACCGAAACAATACGCTCGGTCTTCCAGACTATAGACAAACAATAAAATGACTGAATATAACTGTTTACGGTAGAAAAAGAGCGTAAATAAGACCCTGTAGATTTCCTTTGAGGCGGACGCGGTTCGCAGGCACGTCTTCAGCCTCCTCATCACTGGAAAATCGTTGCTTCTGTTTCTGTTTCTGTTTCTGCATCGCTACGCTAGCTTCGAAACATGAAAGTGCTTTGCATCGCTTCGCTAGCTTAGAAACATAAGAGTGCGTTGCATCGCTTCGCTAGCTTCGTTGCAAACAAATTGTGCAAACTTACATTCGAACAATTTGTTGACTGCAGGAGCACATGTTTTTGCCGCCTCCACTCCAATCAACAGATTTATCATGTGTAAGCGTATCTCTTCATGATATTTCAGTAGTAAGATGGTCGGATATTTCTGAAGACTCCTGCGGAAAAACGAGCCTAGCTAGACCCCACAGGCTCAGCTGTCATAGACAGGTGAGCTGAGGAGGCTAGCGGTTCGTCCGCGGAAAGCGGAAGAAATAGCCGACCATCATCTTTTTTCAAAAGAGTGCAAAAGAAATAAATACGAATTTTTATCCTTTTATATTGATGATTATTCTTTTGTCTACAAGCTAAAAGACCGAACAATGCGTTCGGTCTTCTTCAACTTCTTATCAACTTCATGCACTACATTTTTACGTTACTTTTTTAAATAATGTGAACGCATAAATTGCAGCGATTCCTACGAGGACGTAAATGATTCGTGCAAAGGCCGAGTCCATTCCACCAAAAAGTCCACCTACTAAATCCCATTGGAATAAACCAAAAAGCAACCAATTTAATCCACCGATAATAATTAATAAAAGTGCAACGGAATTCAATGATTTCATCTTTATCACTCCATTCTAACTTTCTACTGTATAACAGGAGATATCAAAAATTAGTATATGGAAAATCGAATAGATTATACGTGGTTGCAGCATCCTATCATCTGTTCATGCTTAAAAACTCTGAAGTTTAACTTTTTAAGTAGCTCTAAAATGGGACGGTGTTTGCCCAGTTGTCGCTTTAAACTTCGCATTAAAATAAGATTGATGCGTGAAACCCGTTAAACGTGAGACTTCTTCAATGGATTCTTTCGATTCGATGAGTAAACGTTTGGCTTCGCGAATGCGAATATCTTGCAACGTATCTCGGAACTTTTTTCCCGTGCTTTTGGAAAATTTCCGACTTAACGTGCTCTTATTGAGTTGTAATGTTTCCGCACAAGCCGCTAAGTTCCAAGTAGGATCCCAATAATTAGATTCCATCATGATTCGAACTTTTTCAGAAAAATTAGAAGTGGTGGGTTTAATCAGGCTAGTTTCTTTCATTAATTTCACTATAAAATCGTTTAGCTCTTGAATAATGTAATACATAACTGCTTGCCGAATTATGTCTTGAAATAGCACATGGTATTGCCTTTCAATCACTTCATGACTAATTGACTTCGCTTTCATATACCTTCGAATTTGTGCTAGCACACTCGTTAAACGAATTCGCACCATTTCGGGGTCTGGATAAGGCGTTTCAAAAGTCAGAAAATCTTGGTCCAACCAATCGCGAATGGCTTTTACATCTTGCTTCTCCAACATTTCAATCCAGATTCGTTGTTCAAGTGGAGATAATACTGGATCGAGGTCTCGCCACACTAAATCGGTCATCTCAACAGACACAATTTCATACCCATCATAAAAAATCCGTTCTCGAAAACGACGCATTTTTTGATACATCGCCCTAGTACTTTGTCCATCCACCGATTTAGAGAGGTAAATAGACAGCAATATATCCGACTGACGTTTCCAAGAGGCAAAAAATGCATTATACACATCTTGAAGTTCCTCAATTTCGCCTAACCTATGTACAACTAGAACAAATTCTGAAAAAGGAAATACCTGAAAAGAAGAGGGAAATGAGAAATCTTCTAATGCATCTACTAAATGAGCGCTGTTTTCTCGAACGTTAGGAACTATTGCACTCATTAACACTGGCGTTTCAAAATACCTTTCAGCAACTAACAAATCTTGATAGGTCAGCATTGATGAAGGAACAGAATTCAGTCGAGACGATCCCACCTTTTCATTCCGCCAACGAAAACGAGCGTGTCGCACGTGCTTCATCAATTGTTCTGGTTGAAACGGGCGAAATAATACGTCTTCTGCTTTCAACGTGAGCGCTCGATAGGCGGTTTGGAACGTTCGCTCAGAAGAAATGCCAATCCAGGGCAACTGTTGGGGCATCAAGGGGTGTTCTTGTGCCGTCCACACATCTAAATCCATAATGACAAAATCAACCGAACGTTCTTTCACCTGATTGGTAAACTGATTGACGTCTTCCACCACTGCCACGTTTACGTCTCTTAACTGTGACGTAATGATCCACTGCAAACCTTGTCCTTCAAGCGAGTCTTTTGTAAGAATGAGGATATGCATCGATGTCTTCCCCCTTTCAATCATCTAAAATTTCATGAATACATTTTCAAATGAAAATAAAAGCTATCTCCGGAACTTAATTAGGAGATAGCTTTCTTGAATGACAATTAGATGGATGACAATCCTTGTAAACTATACGATTACGTCCGAGCCTTTTAGCTTCTAGTAAAAGTTGGTCTGCACATATATATGCTCTCTCCATTGGCAAATCTACATTCGTTTGAGTGAAACACATGCCAAATGAAACTGTATATGAGATAGAGGAGACTTTCTCGTCTAGTTCGATTTCACACGGATGGGAATTGACATACTCCTGTAACGTTTCAAGAAAAGCAACACATGTTTCATAACTACGTCCTCTTAAAAAGAGTGTAAATTCTTCCCCACCAGTTCGAAACACAAAATCTTCACTGTCGGTATGTTTTTTCAAAATCTCTCCAAAATGTTTGATGACGAGATCACCAACCGCATGATTGTATGTATCATTAATTTGTTTAAACTTATCAATATCCGCAACGACAATGCCAAGAGATTCCTCTGTGCCATTTAGTTTTTTCATTTGTTGATCCATCATAGCTCGGTTTGCTAAGCCCGTCATGAAGTCGGTATAGGCCATTGTTCGAAAACGGTCACGTTCCAATTCATTTTGGATATGTTGTTGCCTTGAAACAAAGGACTTGCTGACAATGTAAATTAAACTAAATGAAACGATGACCATTTCCCACTGATCTTCCATCACGAAGTAATATAAAAAGGCGTTAATCAGAGCTACTTTTCCCGTGGTAAATATGCTTCTTCCCTTAAAGAGAGTCACTACTTCTGACCAAGAATTTATATTCCC
>JBFGKX010000177.1:0-4817 GCA_041576455.1 Paenisporosarcina sp.
AATGTCATGTGATAGAGTTTTGGGATGTGCCATTTTCGGAATAATGCTAACGACATGAAGCTAATGCCAAGAGCAGGAATAATCCACGTAAATGAAAGGAAAATGAGCAGCAAACCTTTAAATGAGAGGGTAATGAGAGCATACAATGCGTTTTCATAATCCCCTTTAAGGCCTTCAGCACTTTGTACACGTTTTTCCAGGGCTGAAGAAGAATACATGAATTCTTGTTTTTTTCCATTTGTTCTAAAATAGGCTACGGTATCTTCACTGAGCATAACTGGACGTATAAAATTATCATCATTTTTAGTAATTGAAGTAGATTTAATGGTTGAATCATCGTAATCTCCAACAAAAATCCCACTTGCTTTGGAACCTGTTAAATCATAATAGACGGCTGAGAAGGTTATAGATGTTTGTCCGTTGCCTTTAAATACACTCGGGTAACGAATATCCGACAGTTCAAAGCCATTTTCTTTATCAACAAACTCTAGCTTGTTAAAAGAAGGTGGTTGAGGCTTCGATAGATTAAAAGTAGATGTACGAATTGTTTTATTTTGGGAGCCCCCTGAGTTATATTGCGTCTCAAATAAAATACTAAATTCATCTTTAGCTAAAGAAAAAATACTTAAAGACATTATAATTTCGCTTGAATTGGTCGGGATTTGAAATAATTCACGTAATTCATTAGACGCTTCATAGATAATCAATCGATTGTCTCGCACATTGCGCGTAATGATAAATACATGTTCATCCACGATAATCGATGAGTACACAGGATGTTCTGTCGTGTAAGGAATCGCTGGTTTGTTCCTTTGTTGAACAACTAGTTGGTGATCAGTGTTCCAGTACACAAGCGTGTCATTCGATTTAGCGAAATTATCAACAAAAGGAGATATTACCGATTGGTCACCAGATCTTGTAGAGCGAATCAGTGAATCATTTTGAATGAAATACGTAGTGTTTCCATCGCTCCAAGTTGTCTTTCGCGTATCCAATTCTTCTGTAGACCACATTTGTTTACAATCCATGTCAAGCGAGCAATGCAAAAGATCCATTCGTTTGAAATTAAGCAGGCTAATCGCATACCCCTTATCTGTAGGGACACTGCGTATTTTTGAATAATGCTGTAAATGGCCATTCGTTTGAATTGAACGACTCCATTCAGGTGAGGGTGGAGACATTTGTTCAGTTAGCGTAACCCAATATTGAAACGAAATGAGTATAAGGACAAGTCCTATAGTTAGCGAAACGATTTTTTTATTCATAAATTTTCCTTCCTTAACTAACAATTACTTTATAATTATAATAGTGTACATATTATTATCATACAAAATATTGGAAATATTAAAAAATCACATAAAAAAACGACTTTCTTACACCTTGAATTGGGTATAATAGAACGATAGATACAGGGAGGGTGACAACGGTGAAAAACATAATCCATTTTGTTGTCATATTGTCATGCTTTTTTATTACATTTTTCTTATATAATAAACAATTGGGTTCCATCCCATTGTTATTCTTATCTTTTTATTTATTTTATATTGGGTGGTTAAAGGTGTGCGACGGAAAAAACAACAAGTCGTAGTAGCAATTATGATTGAGGATTGGTTATAATGGATAGTATGCCAACGTATGTAGAAAGGACGTGCACGATTTGAAATTTCGTGAAATGACAATAGAAGAACTTAGAGAAGAATCGTTTATCGATTTAGGATATGCAATATTAGAAGAGAAACACGAATCATTGACGTTACAAGAATTAATGGATGAGATTAAAAAATTAAATCACTTTACAGAAGAGCAAATGAAAGAGCGCATGCTTCAGTATTATACAGATATGAACATTGATGGTCGTTTCCTGGCGATTTCTGAGAACCGTTGGGGGCTACGTGAGTGGTATCCAGTTGAGCAAATCGAAGAAGAAACTGCACCAACTGTAAAAGTCCGTAAGAAAAAAGCGAAAACCGCTGTGGATGATGAAGATCTTGATGATTCAGATGATGATGAAATCTCATTTGAAGAGGACTTTGATGAATTTGTTGAAGACGTTGACGCTGAAGAAGATTTTGACTTAGATGATGACGACGAAGACGAAGAAGAAATCGCAGAAGTTCCCGCTGAAGAAATTTTAGATACTGACGATGAGTTTGAAATTGTTGACGACGAAGATGAAGAAGATGAGGAAGAGGAAGAATAATAGGACTTGACTTCTTTAGTCATTCGGATTACTCTTTTACTTGGGCTCCCTAAAAAGGGAGATTGAACGCTTATTTAATGCGCTCCCCCTGCAAACACTGCAGGTGGAGCGCTTTTTTTATTTTTAAAAGTAAAGTTGGGCATGCTAGAGCAACTTCTTTTGTAGGAAGATATCGGATAAATCCTTTCAATTTCTACTTTAAAGATAGCTTGTCACGCGGAGCTGAAAACAAATCATGATAAATAGGCCGCTAGGTAAACTCAAATGTACAAATCATTTTTAGGAGGAGTTAGCTTTGACAAAATATATTTTCGTAACAGGTGGCGTAGTTTCTTCACTCGGTAAAGGAATTACAGCGGCATCTCTTGGTCGCTTATTAAAAAATCGTGGATTAACCGTGGCGATTCAAAAATTCGATCCATACATTAATGTAGACCCAGGAACAATGAGTCCATATCAACACGGAGAAGTGTATGTAACAGACGACGGTGCTGAGGCAGACTTAGACCTTGGTCATTATGAGCGTTTCATTGATATCAATGTCAGCAAATTCTCAAATGTTACAACTGGTAAGGTGTATTCTGCAGTCTTGAAAAAAGAACGCCGCGGTGATTACTTAGGTGGCACAGTACAAGTTATTCCACATATTACAAATGAAATCAAAGAACGTTTAGTGCGTTCTGCAAAAGAAACAAATGCGGATGTCGTCATCACAGAAATCGGTGGAACAGTTGGAGACATTGAGTCACTTCCATTCCTAGAAGCGATTCGTCAAATGAAAGGTGACTTCGGTTCGGAAAACGTCATGTACATTCACTGTACATTAATTCCTTACATTCGTGCTGCAGGCGAAATGAAAACTAAACCTACACAACATAGTGTTAAAGAATTGCGTAGTTTAGGAATTCAACCAAACATTATCGTTGTACGTACTGAACAAGCAGTTCCACAAGACATGAAAGATAAAATTGCTTTGTTCTGTGACATAAAAGCGAGTGAAGTAATCGAAGCGCGCGATGCAGAAACACTTTATGAAGTGCCTCTGAACCTACAAGAACAACACATGGACCAAATTGTCTTAGATCATTTAGGCATCAATGCGCCTGAAGCGGATATGACCGAGTGGACAGCTTTAGTAGACCGTGTGAAAAACTTATCCAAAAAAGTCCGTATTGGTTTAGTTGGAAAATACGTAGAATTACAAGATGCTTACATTTCTGTAGTAGAAGCAATGAAACACGCTGGATTTGCTTTTGATGCTGACGTTGAAGTGAAGTGGATTAATGCAGAACACGTCAATGAAGACAATTTAACTGAATTGTTAAGCGATGTTGATGGTGTATTAGTTCCTGGTGGCTTCGGCGACCGTGGCGTAGAAGGGAAAATTCTAGCGACCGCTTATGCACGTGAAAACAACGTACCGTTCCTTGGAATTTGTTTAGGCATGCAACTGGCAACCGTAGAATTTGCCCGCAACATCTTGGAGTTAAAAGACGCGCATTCGTCTGAATTAAACCCACTAACACCGCATGCAATCATCGACCTTTTACCGGAACAAAAAGACGTAGAGGACCTAGGTGGCACATTGCGTTTAGGACTTCAACCATGTAAATTAGTACCGGGTACGAAAGCATTTGAAGCATACGGTCAAGAGTTGGTTTATGAACGTCATCGTCACCGTTACGAGTTCAATAATGAATACCGCGAACAATTTGAAGCAGCGGGCTTCATCTTCTCTGGGACAAGTCCAGATGGCCGTTTAATCGAAGTGATCGAAATACCAAATCACCCATTCTTTGTGGCTTCTCAATTCCACCCAGAATTTATCTCGCGTCCACAACGCCCACAACCACTATTCCGTGAATTCATCAAAGCGGCAGTAGGCGAATAACAGCATAAAAAATCCCGTCCTTTCAAAAAGGGCGGGATTTTAGGTTGTTGGCAAAAGATTATTCATCAATTTAAAAAGATAAAACTTCGAATTGTTATCTGTCGCACTCTATAGAAAAAGATAATTGTCGTTGATTTCTTTCGCTTTACGCGGATGAGTCTAGCTTGTCTCATTTTTTCCATAGGAGTCTTCAGAAACAACCAACCATTTACCTACTAAAATAATATGAAGAGATACGGTTACAAAAACGAACGCTTTTGATGAAGTGGTGACAGCAAAATATAAGCTCATACGTTTACACATTTCAATCGAAATAGATGCTAACTTATATAGCTTTTTTAAATTTGTATGCAGTTACATTCACTGAGTCTACGAATAAAAGAATGAAATATGCATGAAATGACCGACTCCTGTGAGAAAGCGAAGACGTCGAAATCCACTCGCCCAGCGCTCGAGTGAGTTCGGCGCGAGCCCACGGAAAGCTGTCATTTCATGACATTCTTCTTCTGTTTAATCGTTAAAAACAGTTAATGATCAAAAGTGGATTCATCAATTATCAGGATAAAAATTGTATTCTTATCTTTGTACTCTCCCGAAAATTTGATGGTCGGCTATTTCTTTCGCTTTCCACGGACGAAACGCTAGCCTCCTAAGCTCAGCTGTCTATGACAGCTGAGCTTGAGGGGCCTAGCTAATTTCGTTTTTCCGCAGGAGTCTTCAGAAATA
>JBFGKX010000178.1:0-4807 GCA_041576455.1 Paenisporosarcina sp.
AACGAGTAACAGCAGAATTGGAGAAGCCAGAGTGGATTGTCGATGGGAATTTTGACTCCAGCATCGAATGGCGTGCAACATATGCTGATTTGATCATCTTTTTGGATTACTCAAATGTGCTGTGCCTGTATCGTGCTTATAAAAGATATTGGATGTATCGAGGGGATACAAGACCGGATATGGGGAAGAATTGCCCGGAGAAGCTGGACTGGGAGTTTGTCCGATGGATATGGCGCTATCCAAAAGATGCGCGCCCCAATATGTTATCGATATTATCAAATGTCCAAGCTGAGGTGATTACAGTGAAATCACCAAAAGATTTAGAGCATTGGCTTCAAGAGCTAAATATAAAAAAAGAGTGAATCGTCTCTTATATGACGATTCACTCATTCGATGTTGACTTTAAAGTCGTGAAAACAACTAGTCGGTCTTCATAATAAGAGCCCTTCTTGTTATAATCTCCAGAACATGTTATTAAATTGAGCTTACTGCCTGTACTAAAACCGAAAATTTCCCGTAGTGGAGAATTATCAAACGGATATGTTTCTAGTTTATCAACAACGAACGTCAACGTCGTTCCATCTTCACTAGTCACAAAGATTTCGTCTCCTTTTTTTAATTTATTAATGTCGTAAAATACAGCAGGACCATTTCGTCCATCCACATGACCCGCAATTACAGAATTCCCGAGTTCACCTGGAGAGTAGCCATTTTCAAACCACCCTGTAGATACGATATCGTTGGGTACATCCATATCCCCATTTTTTAATAGTCCAGTGGGATCAACTGGTGCGTCCACGTTAATCGCTGGAATTTGCAAACGAGTAGGAATAATTCCTGGTCGTTCGTCTTTTATGAGTTTACTAGCAGATAGTTGACGATCACTTAAACCTAACTTCGCTTTAGGTGTTTTTGTAGAAGAAGAGGCCTCCTGACTGGAAGCCTCTTGCTTTTCTTGAGGTATCGCTTCTTCCGCTTGGCAAGCCGAGAGAAGAAGTGACATCCCTATAATGCCACTTAATAATTTTTTCAAGGATTACGCCTCATTAGAACGTCTGCGTAATGTGAATGCGCCACCCAGTGCTGCTGCTAATAACCCACCAAGTAGGAACCACTCATAAGGCAATCCATCTTGGTCTGCTGTGCCGCCCATACCTGTTTTAGGCATGCCATCTGGCATAGATTGTCCACTGAATTTATCAGGGAATTGATCAACAATTGTTTGAGATAATGCTGCACCTGGCATTAACATATGTGCATAAGCGTCACGTAATGATGTGTAAGAAGCTTCGTAATCACCCGCTACATATTGGTCAAACGCTGCTAATAGTTGGTCCACATGTTCAGTAAGTCCAGCTTCAAGATCAGAAGCTTTTAAACGGTCTTCAGTTGCAGAAGATAAGAATGCAGCTTGGTCTACAACATATTCATCAAGCTCGGCCATTGCTTTGTCTTTTCCAGCTTGATCGTCGTTAGCTGTAGCTGTTACATAGTCAACGAAGTAGCCAATGTGAGATTTCCAGATGTCTTCAAATGCCGCTCCGCCTTCTTCACCGTAAAATGAAGCAACTGCTGCAGATAAATCATCAGCGTTTGCAAGTAAAGCCGCTGCCGATGCATCAAAATCTGGGTCTCCATCAATGCCGTTTTGCATGGCCATAACGGCTAATCCAGCATGTTCTGTAAATACTTGGTCTAGTGCAGCACGTAAATCAGCGGCAGGAGTTACTGCCATTGTATTATTAAATTTATCCGGGAATTGATCAGTGATTGCAGTGGCAAGACCAGCTGCTACCATCGACATATGTTTAATTGCTTCGCGTTCGTTCATGTAACCAGTTTCATAATCTCCAGCTACATAACTATCAAATGCCCAAATTAGTTGGTCAATATGCATTCTTAAGCCAGGCTCTAAGTCTGCTGCTTTTAAGCGACCTTCAGTTGCAGTTTCTAAGAATGCCGCTTGATCTTTAACATATCCTTCTAGTTCTTTTAACGCTTGTTCTTTCCCTGCTTCATCTTTAGCGCCAGTAGCTTTTACATAGTCAACGAAGAATCCAATATGAGAACTCCACATTTCATTAAATTGCGCTCCGCCTTCTTCACCGTAAACTGAAGTTACTGCTGCAGTTAAATCAGCTGTATTTTTACTGAGTGCTCCAGCCAGTTCATCGAAGTCTTCTGTGCCGTCAGCACCTTTTTTCATGGTTTCAACCGCTAAGAACGCATGCTCTGTGAATAAGTGACCTAATGCTGAACGTAGTTCTGATGCTGGAGTAGAAACGCTTGAATCTTCAGTGCCTCCAGTAGACTTACTTGCGTGATCCTCTGCAAATGCTGCCGTAGGGACTAGTAAACTCATTGATAATGGAACTGCTAATAATGTACGTTTTTTCATTTTGTATTCTCTCCTTTTAGTTTGTTTTGATTTGGTTTCAAGTAGCTAACGAAAGGAGTTTTGATTTGGATCACTTTTTTATAAAGTTTTTTTAGGAGGAAATTGTTTAGTTGCCCCATTTAGTAGAAAAGTTGCCCCAATCCACGAAATAGTTGCCCCAGTCAGCAGGAAAGTTGCCCCAATCCATCCCTCCAAAAAGCAAAAAAATTGAGCAGGTTAGGATACCCACTCAATCGATTGTTTATTTAAAGTTTGATGCCATTAATACATTCCCTAATGGGGTTTGACTATCTGCATTTGGTTCATGAGAAACAGCAACTTGCGACCAGTCTAGCTTCATTCCTTCAGGTAACGTAAAGACAACTGCGCCTTCTTGAGAATCAGATTTAAATGTACCCGCTCTTACGGGTCCATTGTCATCAATTAACCAAACTTGGTAAACTTCATCATTTGAAAGAGTCGGCAATGAACTTGCCTGAACCATCACTCGCGTTTCATCCCCGTGTTTCACAATGGATGCAGTTCCAGATGCGTCACCTTCAATTGGAGTTAAATTCACATAAGCAAGTAACTGATCAACTGTTTCACTTTGGGCTACAATATCTTCATGCTGATTTTTGACAACAGCTGCTAAGAAAACATTGCCCCCTACTGAGAGCATTAAAGCAGCTGCTACTGCAGGCAACCAAGAAATTCCTTTCTTCTTCTTAATAGAAGTAACAGTTTCATTTGGAACAACAGATTTTTTCGGTATCTGCTCATTTATGGGTTCTTCTTCAAAGACCGCACTTAACACTCGTGCCCTCATTCCTTCAGGGGGATTAACAGTAGCAGAAACATACGGCAAATCATCAGTTAACACGTGCCATTCAGCAAGTTCTATTGAGCATTCTTCACAAGTTGATAAATGTTTTTCGAAATCACGTGTTTCATTTTCATTTAATTGTTCATTAAAATAATCAACAAGTTGATTACACATCTGACGGTCCATTTGGTGACATCCCCCTTTCTGTTTCTAAATGTTTACGTAAATGTTGTAAGGCTAAACGAATTCGACTTTTTACGGTACCGAGTGGTATCTCAAGTTTGACTGATATGGAATCTTGGGACAACCCTTGGAAGTAAAAGAGTTCGATTATCGTGCGTTGTTCTTCTTTTAAACGATTCAATGCTTTTCGTAAGACGGTCCCTTTTTCTTTCCAATCAAGCATTTGTTCGGGCGATTCATCAATAGGTGCTTTCATTTGCTCCGCATCTTTATCAAGCAAGCCCACTTCTTGCTGTTTTCCTTTTTTTCTTAAAGCATCAAGGGATGTATTACGAGTCATTGTTAAAAGCCAAGAAGAAAACTTTCCTTTGTTTTCGGTATAGGGTGCATGTTCTTTCCATAATTTAATAAAAACTTCTTGGACTGTATCTTCAGCCATTTGCGCATTTTGAGTCATGCGATACGCAAAGGAGTATACGAGACGTTCGTAACGATCATATAATTCTTCAAGCGCTACCTGATCTTTCGACCGAAGTAGGACATAAAGTTGCGCATCTGTGAGATTATCCATGTCTACCTCCCTCTGTCCAAACACTCTGCTTACATCATACAGAAGGTAGAAAGTGTAGACAACTTCCTTACATCTAGATAACGAAAGATCAATCTAAAAAGTTCACTTCTTAATCAAATAACTGGAAATAGATAAGGGTATTTCTATAAATTAGACTAATTTTTATGGGGGAATCGATTAATGGAAATTTCTAATTTAGGTCATCGGGTGGTTAAAGTAAAGATAAATTAAGAGGAATCTAACCGGTTGGAACGAATACTAATAAAGAGCAGGGTGGGCTATTGAAAAGAGAGGGCCTTATTTAAATGATTATCATCAATAAGGAGTTTGACAAATATGCAATTTACTCAATATGAAAATGCAAGTCAGTTTGAAAGAGTAGCAAGGCCTTTTTTAAATGAAAACGAAGATGTATACAGTCTATTTGACGGGGTTCTTCAAGGCATTAAGGCGGGAAGGTATCAAAATCCACTAATGGCAACTGTGAATAAAGGCAACCAAGTTTTAGCGCTGATTCAAATGACGCCTCCACATCCGTTACATCTGATTATTTCAGAGGAAGCACAGATGGAGGGGATTCTTGATTTTGCTACAAAAGAATTGTTCACAAGAAATTTTACGATTTCATCAGTAGTTGGTTTAAAATCAGTAGTGAATAGATATGCGAACAAATGGCAAGAGTTATCTCAATGTAAAATTAAAGTATTGATGGATCAAGGGGTATATCGGTTAGACGAAGTGAATCGAACGCTCAAAAAAAGCTCAGGGACATGGCGTTATGCGACAAAAGAGGACATATCCTTAATTGAATCGTGGTACCAAGCTTTTGAAATGGATACTGGATTGAAGA
>JBFGKX010000179.1:0-4793 GCA_041576455.1 Paenisporosarcina sp.
ATGTGGATTGCTTACAACGACCATACTCGAACGAGGGATTACGATTCCAAATCTTCAAGTAGCTGTGATTGGAGCCGATGAACCAATTTTCACAAGTAGTGCATTGATTCAAATTAGTGGACGAGTCGGAAGATCCGTAAATCATCCAAATGGAGACATTGTATTTTTCCATCATGGAATTTCCCTTGCAATGGATAAAGCGAGAGCAACCATTAAAGCCCATAATCAACAGCGAGCTCACTTATGATGTGCTTAATTTGTTCATCCTCCTTTTTGGAAACTGCATCTTGGCGTAAACTTTTTTTTATGAAACATCCTGATGTTATCTGTGAAAAGTGCAAAAGTAAATTTGAAAGGAATCATGAAAAAGTATGTGTAAACGAATGGACAGGGACAATTTATGATGGTTCACTGGCTTCAATCGACTCCATATACATCTACAATGAATGGATGAAACAGGTGTATCAACAGTATAAGTTCCAACTGGACGTAGAATTAGCCAAAATCTTTATTTCAGATTTCAAACCATTGCATCAAGTGAAAGAATTAATCGTACCAATACCTTTGCATCCAGATCGGTTACTTGAGCGAACATTTTCGCAAGTAGACCAATTACTAATTGCAGCAAATCTTCCCTTTACACATGTGTTAGCCAAAAAAGAAAACCGTTCGCAACTTGGAAAATCTAAAAAAGATCGTATGACTTCTGAATTAATTTTCACTGTGACCGCAGATGTACAACATCAATCAATTTTATTAGTTGATGACTTGTATACAACGGGGACCACACTGCATCACGCCGCTTATGCATTAAAAAAAGCAGGTGCAAAAAGAGTAACTGGCTTGACGCTTATTCGAGCATAATTCCTCGGGAAATTGTGCTCATTCGACAAAATTCCAATATTTATTTAGTTTGTAGCAGGAGATAATAGGGGATAAGTAGAATAAGGTCTACATAGCCTTAATTAAAGGAGGAGTTTACATGTTAAATTTTAATATTCGTGGTGAAAACGTTGAGGTAACTCCTGCGATTCGCGAGCATGTTGAAAGCAAAATCAATAAAGTAGAACGTTATTTTAGCGATGACTTTCAAGCGAACGCAAATGTCAATTTAAAGGTTTTTAATGATAGTCAAACAAAAGTTGAAGTCACCATTCCAATGAAAAACTTAACGCTTCGTGCTGAAGAGCGACACAATGATATGTATGCAGCTGTTGATTTAATCATCGATAAATTGGAGCGTCAAATTCGTAAACATAAAACAAAAGTAAATCGCAAATTCCGTGAACGTGAAGGTGTTGGTGCTTATTTTGCCAACGTGGTATCACCTGAACAAGCGGCATTCCAAGAAGAAAATGATGAGGATTTCCATATTGTTCGTACAAAACAATTTGAATTAAAACCGATGGACCAAGAAGAAGCGGTTTTACAAATGGATATGTTAGGTCATAATTTCTACGTATTTACGGATGCTGAATCAAACGGAACAAATATTGTATACAAACGTAAAGATGGAAAATATGGGTTAATTGAAACAAATTAAATATTAAATACGAAGAAAGCTCACTATGTGGGCTTTCTTTTTTTGTCGAAGTAGCAGGAGTTTACGCGAATAAAGCGAATTAGAATGTATATATGCAAGACTCCATTTCAAAAAGGGGAGGGGATTGGATGTCGAGGATTTGTCTGTTGGACAAACTTGGTTTCCGTGGCAAAGTTTTATTTGCGATGAGCATAGTCGTCATACCAATCCTTTTAATCATGGCATCATTTTCGTATAGCTATTCAAAAAAATTGTTTGAATCACAAATGGTTGAGGAGTTGGCTTTAGAAAATGAAGTTGTCGCTCAAAAAATCTTTACGATGTTTAACAGTAAAGGAGAAATTGCGAAGCAACTTGGAGATCTTGAAATGATTCGTGATTTTATGACGTCTCAAGTTGAAATAGACACAGTTAAGATGTCTTCCAAATATATAGAAATAAATCAACTGCTCACCAAAGTGCAAGAAAATACGGAAGGTGTTAACCATGTTTGGCTTGCTTTACTCAAACCTAATTTTTTAATTGCGGATCATGGACTCATTTCAGATCAGACATATAGTATTTTGGAGCGACCTTGGGTTGTAAAAGCGAATGCTACAAATCAAGTATCTTTCTCAGATTTATATACCGATTATTCGACTGGAAAATCTACAGTGAGCGTGATATATCCAATCTTTCGGAATGGTTCGCGTCTAGGTTATTTCGGTATGGATATGCATTTAGATGAAATTCCGCCATTGATCACACCATACGAAATGGATCAGAAAAAACATATCTTATTAACACAAAAACAACAGACATTATATGATTCAAATAACATATGGTCTGAATTTAAACCATATCTACTGACGAAAGAAGTAGCACAAAAAGTAAGTACTTCTAAAGGGAACTTTTATGCAGAATTGCAGGAAGTTGAAGGGACAGAATGGCATCTTGTCAGTTATGTAACGGATGAAATCGTGAAGAAACCACTGGCAGCATACGTTAAGATGGTTGGATTGATGTGGATGATTGCGGCATTTTTAATCCTCATCATTCTTTCCTGGCTTCTTGGGTCCATGTTGAAAGATTTGCCTATCATTGTTAAGCATATTCGTCAAATGAAACAAGAGAATTTAGTAACGAAAATGCATATTAATCGGAAAGATGAAATTGGTGAAATTGCCCAATCTATTGAAGAAATGGGCAGTTTATTAAATGTGCAAGTGCAAGAATTGGATTTCCAAGCTAGATTTGACTCATTAACAAAATTACCAAATCGGGCTTCGATTGAACGTGAACTTGCCCATCGAATTGAGCAAATCAATAACCAAGATGAAATCATTGCCGTTACCTTTATGGATTTAGATCACTTTAAACAAATTAACGATTCCAAAGGACATGCTTTTGGAGATGCATTATTAGTCGAAGTGGCAAAACGTTTAACTGAAATACTTCCCGAAAACAGTTGTTTAGGCCGTTTTAGCGGAGACGAGTTTATTATCATATTACAATCAAAAAGAAGCGATTTCCCGAAAGTTCGAAGCATACTTACCTCTTTACAAGAAGCCTTTTTGCAAGCGTATCACTTAAATGGACAAGCAATCTTTGTAACCCCATCCATGGGGATATCCCTATATCCAACAGATGCCCAATCTTTCGAACAATTGATTGTGAATGCGGATACAGCGCTTTATAAAGCGAAAGAGGCTGGAAGGAACCGCATACTGTTTTTTAATTCGGAAATGAAAGAAGCGTTTGAAAAGCAACATATGATGGAGCAAGGTTTACGGGACGCGATTCAGAAAGATCAATTAACGCTCGTTTATCAACCCCAATTAAACTTAAAAACAGAAAGAATGGAAAGCATTGAAGCTTTACTTCGTTGGCGTCATCCAGAGTGGGGAATGGTGTCTCCAGCAGAATTTATTCCTGTCGTTGAAAAGTCTGGGTATATCCAAGTGATTGGCGATTGGGTATTGGAGACGGCGATTCGGGAAATTAAAGAAATTCATGCTCAACATAAACACGTTTCATTAGTTGCCATAAATATAAGTACGTTACAGTTAAAAGAAATCCATTTTATGCATAAACTTAAAACGCTCTTGAAGAAATACCAGGTGAATCCGAGCTTTATCGAACTTGAGATTACGGAGTCGATTTTTATTGATGGTGGAGAAGATGTGCTAGAGACGCTAAAAAAAATACAGCAAATGGGGATTTCTATCGCCCTGGACGATTTTGGTACTGGCTATTCATCTTTAAATTATTTACGCATCTTGCCAATTAACCGTGTGAAAATCGACAAATCTTTTATACAAAAAATGGATAATGATTTACGTGTCCAAGCGATTATTCAATCGATTATCGACTTGTCCCATGTCTTAGGGTTTGAAATCGTCGCAGAGGGAGTCGAAACCCAAAAGAATCTGACCCTTTTACGAGCTATGAAAACGAATACGATACAAGGTTTTCTCTACAGTAAACCATTGAATCGAAAGCAATTACAGGTGTTTTTGGATGAAGAAGCTCTTTAATGAATAGGGGACGTTATTTGCACCCCCATATGAGCAGTGTTAAAATAAATCTTGAGACTAAATGGGAAGTGAATCTAAATGCTTGGAGTATTAAATAAAGTATTTGACTTAAATAAACGAGACTTAAAAAGGTTAGAAAAAGTTGCCGATCAAGTAGAGGCATTAGCAAAAGATACAGAAGCATTAAGCGATGATCAATTACGTGCTAAGACGGATGAATTTAAAAGTCGTTTAGCGCAGGGCTCTGAGTTAGCAGATATTCAAGTAGAAGCATTTGCTGTCGTTCGAGAAGCGGCAAAACGCGTGCTAGGAATGTATCCTTTCCGTGTTCAAATCATGGGCGCAGCTGCACTTCATGAAGGAAACATTTCAGAAATGAAAACGGGTGAAGGGAAAACGTTGACATCAACTATGCCGGTTTATTTAAATGCCATTACTGGAAAAGGTGTGCATGTTGTCACCGTCAATGAATATTTAGCTAGCCGTGATGCTGCTGAAATGGGTCAATTGTATAACTTCTTAGGATTGACAGTTGGATTAAACTTGAACAGTTTAAATAAAGATGAGAAACGTCAAGCGTATGAAGCGGATATTACGTACTCAACAAATAATGAACTCGGGTTTGATTATTTACGAGACAATATGGTGTTGTACAAAGAAGAACATGTGCAACGTCCTCTATATTTCGCAGTTATTGATGAGGTAGACTCGATTTTAATCGATGAAGCACGTAC
>JBFGKX010000180.1:0-4777 GCA_041576455.1 Paenisporosarcina sp.
CGGTTTCCATCCGTGCGGGCTGGATTTATTAATTGATGGTCTTCGTAATAGCGAATTTGTCTAGCACTTAATTCAGTGAGTTGCATGACGATGCTAATAGGTAATAACGGCATTGATCTTCTAAGTTGTTGGCTCACATGAATCACCTCGCTTTTATAAAGCTAATTTTATTATATGTTAGAAATCTTGTCAAGTTCATGTTATGTTTTCTGACACAAAAAAATTCCTCCACTGCTTGGAGGAATTCACTTTATAAAGACTAAGGTTTTTTTAGTTGTTGAACAGCAAATAGTATCGCTAGTTTGACATGTTCATATGTTAATCCACCTTGAATAAATGCTGTATATGGAGGACGAATTGGACCATCAGCAGATAATTCAATACTCGATCCTTGGATAAATGTTCCCGCCGCCATAATCACATCATCTTTATATCCCGGCATGTAAGCTGGTTCTGGTGCAAAGTGTGCATTGATGGGGGAGTTGGATTGAATCGCTCGACAAAATTCAATCATTTGTTCTGCGGTTTTAAAAGAAACAGACTGGATTAAGTCAGTTCGTTTTTCCAAGTAGTGAGGAGACGTGTTCATGCCTACCTTTTCTAACATCGCTGAAGTAAAAATAGCTCCTTTTACTGCTTGTGACACCACATGGGGTGCCAAGAAAAACCCTTGATACATGTCAGTGAGTGTATTTAATGATGCACCCGCCTCTCCACCAATTCCTGGAGAGGTCATGCGATAAGCACACATTTCAACATATTTTTTTCTCCCCGCAATATAGCCCCCCATTTTGGCAAGTCCCCCACCAGGATTTTTAATTAAAGACCCTGCCATTAAATCGACTCCTACATCTGTCGGTTCTAGATTTTCTACAAACTCTCCATAACAATTATCAACAAAAATAATTACTTCAGATTTCAATGAACGAATCTTTTGCGTCATTTCATCAATTTGTTCAATGGTAAAAGAAGGTCGGTTCGCATATCCTTTTGATCGCTGAATTGCAATAACCTTAGTGTTTATCGTAATTGCTTGTTCGACACTTTCCCAATCTATTTGGCCATCTTTTTGCAAATCTACATGTTGGTATGTAATATTAAAATCCTTTAATGAACCTGTATCTTGCACTCCACCATCAACAATGGATTGTAAGGTATCATACGGCTTTCCAGTAATGTATAGTAATTCATCTCCCGGACGTAACACTCCGAATAAGCTAATCGTAATCGCATGAGTCCCCGATATAATTTGAGATCTAACTAGAGCAGCTTCAGCACCAAATACTTCAGCATAAACCCTTTCTAAGTTATCTCTCCCTTCATCATCGTAGCCATATCCAGTGGAAGGGTGTAAGTGAAAATCACTAACTTGATGCTTTCTAAAAGCACTTATGACTTTTTCTTGATTTAAAAAAGCAATTTGCTCTGCCATTTTATGTTGCTTGGAAATCAATTGCTCAACTTGATTTGCTTCATTTACTAAGTCCTTCGAAATTACAGATTGAAATGTCATCTCTTTTGCCTCAATTCTTCTTTTTTACTAGTTAATCTTATCAATCCTATCTGCTTCGTCAACTATTTGCCTTATTTGTAGTAATGCCTATTGTAATTAAAGATAAATCTGCTACAATTTATTCGGTTCTAGTGAATTTTTGGAGGAATGTGAAGTGGCTTGGGATGTATTAAGTATTATTGGTACTATTGCTTTTGCTGTTTCTGGCGCAATCGTTGCAATGGAAGAAGAATATGATCTATTTGGTGTTTATTTATTGGGGATTGTCACCGCCTTTGGTGGAGGGGCAATTCGTAATTTATTAATAGGTGTACCCGTCTCCGCCTTATGGGAACAAGAAATGATGTTTCAAATTGCACTATTCGCGATTACGGCCGTCTTTTTATTCCCACAAAATTTATTAAAGCATTGGCATCGATGGGGAAATTTTTTCGACGCTATCGGTTTATCCGCTTTTGCAATTCAAGGCGCATTGTTTGCAGTTCAATTAGGCTTGCCCATCAGCGCAACAGTCGTTGCAGCAGTTTTAACTGGATCTGGTGGTGGCATTGTGCGTGATGTTTTAGCCAAACGAAAACCACTTGTTCTACGAAATGAAGTTTATGCGGTATGGGCATCTATTACCGGTTTAGTAATTGGATTTGGACTAGCAGTAAACGATATTGAATTATATATATTATTTGTGACCACTACTGCTTTACGTGTTGTTTCTTATCTAAATAAATGGCGCTTGCCTTTTCGTACCTTACATGAAACAGGAAAAGCAGCTTAACTCATCTACGAGTTAAGCTGCTTTTCTTATTTTACAACTTCACCTTGCCAATTTAACATCCCGCCAGTTAGGTTTGTCACGTCAAAACCTTGTTCTTCAAGGAATTCACAAGCCTTGCCACTGCGCCCTCCAGAACGACAAATAACCACATACGGTTTCGTCTTGTCTAAATCTTGATATTTAAATTCTACAAGCCCTAATGGAATATGCTCTACATTAGGAATCTTTCCTGCAGCCACTTCGTCCACTTCTCGAACGTCAATCATATTTACTTTATCGCCAGCTTCAAGTTTTGCTTGTAATTCTTCAGGTTGGATCGTTTTCATCTACTTATTCCTCCTATAAATAGTATTTCATATCCTATATTATACCCTGCCAGGTATGTGGTCAACTAATTTGATTATACTTCTTCTGTCGTAATTGTCACTGATTTTGCTGGGACGAAAGTTGATATCGCGTGCTTGTAAATAAGTTGTTGTTTCCCATCAGACTCGAGCAGCACCGTGAAATTGTCATAAGATTTAATATGCCCTTTTAATTGAAAGCCATTTAATAAGAACACTGTAATAAATATATTATTCTTTCGACATTGGTTAAGAAAAGTATCTTGAATATTTATTGGCTTCATTAAATCTTCCCCCTATATAAAATCAAATAAGATACGCAAATTAACGTAATCAATTAGTATTCGTTTTTTATTGTTTAGATTCCTGCAAATTATTCTTAATAATTTGCAAAATTTCTACTGGATCGATCTCTGCTTCTATCCAAACGATAGGTAACTTATTTCTAAAATATGTGAGTTGTCGTTTTGCATACCTTCGAGAATTTTGTTTAATATGATGAATCGAATCGTCTAATGACATTTCTCCCCTAAAATATGCAAATAACTCTTTATATCCAATAGCTTGGACGGCTTGTACATTTTCCATGCCACGATCCCAAAGTTGTTTGGCTTCATGAATCAACCCTTGATCAATCATACTATCAACTCTTTTGTTAATTCGTTCATAAAGCACATCTCTATCAACATTTAATCCTAAAATTACATGTTTATATAAGGATTCACTTCCTTGGTTTTGAGAAGAAGATTTGGTCGTTTCTGAGTGTTCAGCAATTTCTAAAGCACGCACTACTCTACGCGTGTTATTTGGATGAATCATGGCAGCACTTTGAGGATCGATACTTCGAAGTTTTTCATGCATGGCAACCGGTCCTAATTTTTTTAGTTCTTCATAATAAGTATTGCGTATTGATTCATCTACACGGTCTTCGGTAAATTGAAAATCATATAAAACTGACTGAACATATAAGCCAGTTCCCCCGATAAGAATTGGCAACTTTCCTTTTGCTTGAATTTCATCAATTTTTGCTCGAACCAATTGTTGGTATTCAGCAACTGAAAATGTATCCGAAGGTTCTTTAATACTTAATAAATGATGAGGAATGTTTTCCATTTCATCTGGTTTTATTTTTGCTGTGCCAATGTCGAAACCTTTATACACTTGCATCGAATCACCATTAATTATCTCGCCATTCAATAATTTTGCCAGTTTAATCGATAGTGCGGTTTTTCCTGATGCAGTAGGTCCTACTATAGCTAAAACTTCAATATTTGTCATGTTTTCTCCATCCATTTAGTGATAAGGTCGTTAGTCTGTTTTTTTTCAAACACATCAAGTACTTCATGTCTTTTTCTTTCTAGTAGTACAACAGTAATAGTCGTAAGTCCCGCTTTTTTATACTGCTCGGCAACCTTCCAGCTATCCATCCCATTGTGACTCACTGGATCCAACGCCCCCCCGAAAGAAGGCGTATCGTAAACTTTGTGGTACCGAGGCAATTTCTTTAACATGATGAACTCTATTTAAGCCTTCAATTATATCTACAAAAAATTGATTACTTGCAATAACCCACATAATGGATCTTCCATATATTTTTGCACACTTTCAGAATCTGAACTTACCCAATCAAAATCAGACAGAGAATCATTAAAGGCTTGATTAAACTTTCCAAAAGTCAGCTTATTCAACAACAGATTTTTGGTTCTTTTCCGTTTAAAATGTGCAAATCCTAAAGCGATGCACTTCCCTACTTGTCCTGAAATACCTACTGGCCCACCAGTTCCTAACAAAATAATGTTTGATATAGTATGTCCATATTTGTGTTTAACGTCTTCCTATGAATGATTCCATACTATGGGTGAAAAGAATTGTTTTTTCGCAAGTGCATCGATTTTGAACAGCTTTTAATATTCACGAACGTCTTCTGTTACGCGGTCAAATCCATCAAAATCAGCAAATTTGTTTTTGTCTTTGTCCTGTTTATCATGGCCTCTGTGATCATGTCCAGAAACTATATATTCATTGAAAACTAATTAAAGTGCAAATTGTTTTTAACGTCCATTGTGCACAGCCAATCCATTAATAAGATGAACATGAACAAGTGGTGTGTTTTTTGGACGATAGACTATCGTATAAATTTCATATCCA
>JBFGKX010000181.1:0-4775 GCA_041576455.1 Paenisporosarcina sp.
AGAAAAAGAGCGCGGAATCACAATCAACACTTCTCACGTTGAGTATGAAACTGCAACTCGTCACTATGCACACGTTGACTGCCCAGGACATGCCGATTATGTTAAAAACATGATCACTGGTGCTGCACAAATGGACGGCGGGATCTTAGTAGTATCTGCTGCTGACGGCCCAATGCCACAAACTCGTGAGCACATCCTTCTTTCACGTCAAGTTGGTGTTCCTTACTTAGTAGTCTTCATGAACAAATGTGACATGGTAGACGACGAAGAGTTACTTGAATTAGTAGAAATGGAAGTTCGTGATCTTCTTTCTGAATATGACTTCCCTGGCGACGACATTCCAGTAATCAAAGGTTCAGCTCTTAAAGCATTAGAAGGCGAAGAGTCTTGGGAAGAGAAAATCGTTGAATTAATGGACGCTGTTGACTCTTATATCCCAACTCCAGAACGTCAAACTGACAAGCCTTTCATGATGCCAGTTGAGGATGTATTCTCAATCACTGGTCGTGGTACAGTTGCTACTGGTCGTGTTGAGCGTGGACAAGTTAAAGTTGGAGATTCAGTTGATATCATCGGTATCGTTGAAGAACCAAAATCAACTACTGTAACAGGTGTTGAAATGTTCCGTAAACTTCTTGACTATGCAGAAGCAGGCGACAACATTGGTGCTCTTCTTCGTGGTGTTTCTCGTGAAGATATTCAACGTGGACAAGTATTGGCTAAACCAGGCACAATTACTCCACATACTGAATTCAAAGCAGAAGTTTATGTTCTTTCAAAAGAAGAGGGTGGACGTCATACTCCATTCTTCACTAACTACCGTCCTCAGTTCTACTTCCGTACAACTGACGTAACTGGTATCTGTAATCTTCCTGAAGGCGTTGAAATGGTTATGCCTGGAGACAACATCGAAATGACTGTTGCTCTTATCGCTCCAATCGCGCTTGAAGAAGGTACAAAGTTCTCTATCCGTGAGGGTGGACGTACTGTTGGTGCTGGTGTAGTTGCGACTATCACTAAGTAATTAATATTTCTTAAGACCTTGCCGGGACGCTGGCAAGGTCTTTTTTTGTTCTCTTTTAAAATTTGTTTAACATGTAAGTAACGTTCATTCAAAAAATCTTTTCGCGAGTACTAATTAAATAGGCACGAGAATTTTTTGAGCTTTCCCACATTAACGCTGAAAAAAAACTTTCTTTTTTTTTAATATCATGAAAACTCAATTACCATCACAATGTAAACGGATACATAATTTTTATTTATTCTAAATTAACTGATAAGTACAAAAATAACGATTGACAGCTATTTAAATAGGCGATAAGATTGCAATAATTTCCACTAGAAAACTTAAGACTAATTCATTTGGTTTATAAAATACCTGGAATATTAAGTGGATTATGTTCATACAATGAAAAATTATTAGGGGAGCTAGGAGGTAGTTTTTTCTTCAGCAAATCAGTGGAGAATTAGGCGTCCTTATCCATATGGATTTACTAAACTAGGAAACATATATTTTAAAAATTAATATCAAATATTAAATTATTCTCGTGAAGAATAAATTAAATATGAAAAATCAATGACGAGGTTAAAGTAAGTGGGATATGTATTTACAGAGAGCCGGTGCTGCTGGAAGCCGGTATTACATCCACTTATAACATCCCCTCTGAGTGGATTGCTGAAAGGTGCATACCGTTTAGGCAGTCCCGGTAACTTACAATACGGGTTATCGTTATCAACGGATAGGCTATGCTTATCCATGAGGCTGCGCAATGCAGTGAACTAGGGTGGTACCATGAAGCTTTTTCATCCCTACACAAAGACTAATTTTCTTTGTGTGGGATGAAAAGGCTTTTTATTTTCCTTTCACCAAAGACAGAAAAAAAGGAGGCGGATGAGTTGGTCATGAAAAGTACGTCAATTGAGGCATCAGAGAAAAAAATAGAAGGAAGAGGTGCGGATGTCCTCATTCAATCGTTAAAAAAACAACATGTAGAAATTATCTTTGGCTATCCAGGTGGAGCGGTACTCCCGATTTATGACGCATTACACAAAAATCCAATCCGCCATGTGCTTGCACGTCATGAACAAGGTGCGATCCATGCCGCTGAAGGATATGCACGTGTATCCGGTAAGACAGGGGTGGTCATTGCAACATCAGGACCTGGAGCAACGAACTTAGTCACTGGGATTGCGGACGCAATGTTGGACTCACTCCCACTAGTGGTTATCACAGGGCAGGTTGCAAGTTCAGTACTTGGAACTGACGCTTTCCAAGAAGCCAATATTATGGGAATAACTCAACCGATCACAAAACATAATTATCAAGTGAAAAATGTAGAGGACTTGCCGAGAATTATTAAAGAAGCATTTTTCATCGCTTCTACGGGGCGACCAGGACCAGTAGTTGTGGATATTCCTAAAGATATCTCATCGAACATATTCTTAACGGCTGATGAAGATGATGAGGAAGTATATTTGCCTGGTTACCAACCAACGACAAGTCCGAACTACCTTCAAATTCAAAAAGCCATTCAAGCATTGTCTCAAGCTAAAAAACCACTTATCTTGGCTGGAGCAGGGATATTAATCGCCAAAGCGACGGATGAGTTAAAGGAATTTGTAGAACGATACCAAATTCCTGTGACGAATACACTGCTTGGACTGGGAAGCATTTCAGGGAATCATCATTTATTCCTTGGAATGGCTGGCATGCATGGAACTTATACAGCCAATACAGCAATTTGTGAGTGTGATGTTCTAATGAACATTGGGGCAAGGTTCGATGACCGACTAACTGGTAATCTTGCTCATTTTGCACCGAATGCCAAAGTCATTCATATCGATATTGATCCTGCTGAAATCGGAAAGAATGTACCGACAGCTATTCCGATTGTGGCAGACGCAAAAGAAGCACTTATTGAACTATTAAAGCAACCATTCGAAAGACCAGATACAACAGAGTGGTTGAAGAGATTAGAAGACAATACAGCGACTTATCCGCTTTACTATCAAGCTGACAAGCAACAAGGAATTCTTCCTCAACAAGCGATTGAATTAATGCATCGTTTAACAGGTGGAAATGCAGTCGTCACGACAGATGTTGGGCAGCATCAAATGTGGACGGCACAATATTATGCCTTTAATCATCCAGATAACTGGGTCACGTCAGGCGGTTTAGGAACAATGGGCTTTGGTTTCCCGGCAGCAATTGGAGCACAGCTCGCGAAGCCACAATCAAAAGTCATCTCCATTGTCGGAGATGCAGGATTTCAAATGACTTTACAAGAGTTATCACTGCTGCAGGAATTGAGACTTCCAGTGAAAATTGTCATTTTAAATAATGGGTGTCTTGGGATGGTTAGGCAGTGGCAAGAGACGTTCTATGAAGAACGTTACTCCCAATCGCTCATTCCCGTGCAACCGGATTTTGTGAAGTTAGCACAAGCGTATGATATTAAAGGCTACAAAGTAGAGACGATGGAGGAAGCAGAAGCGGTTTTCGCAGAAGCATTTAATTCAAACGAGCCCGTGCTAATTGATTGTCGGGTGGCACAGACGGAAAACGTTTATCCAATGGTCTCTCCCGGAAAAGGGCTGCATGAAATGATTGGAGTGAAAGGCGAATGAAACGAGTTGTGACAATAACTGTCATCAATCAAAGTGGCGTATTAAACCGCATCACCGGGCTCTTAATGAAAAGGCAATTCAATATTGAAAGTATTTCAGTAGGTCATAGTGAGCAGCCGGAAATATCGAAAATGACAGTTGTCGTCGATGTTGAAGATGAAGGGAAACTTGAGCAACTACTAAAACAACTACAGAAACAAATCGATGTGATTAAAGTAAATGACATCACTGATAAAGGAATTGTTATGAGAGAATTGGCGCTTATCAAAGTTGTCTCACCGCCATCTGTCAGAAATGAAATTTACAGCATTGTTGAACCATTCCGGGCAACGGTCATCGATATGAGTAAAAATGTGACAACTTTCCAAGTGACAGGCGATCCTGACAAAATCGAAGCATTCATTCATCTAATGAAGCCATATGGAATTAAAGAACTTACGAGAACGGGTGTATCCGCGTTCGTTCGTGAAACGCAAAAATCGTATTCGGCACAGCTTTCAATATAAAAAACTCTAGGGGGAAATAAAAATGACAAAAATGTATTATAACCAAGACGTAAACGAACAGGTATTGAAAGGTCAAACAATCGCGATTATTGGCTATGGATCGCAAGGGCATGCACATGCACAAAACTTAAATGATTCTGGCTTTGATGTGGTGGTTGGTGTTCGACCAGGGAAATCATTTAATCAGGCTTTAGCAGATGGCTTGAAAGTTACATCAGTCGCTGAAGCAGCACAAGCGGCAAATGTCATCATGGTACTTGTGCCGGATGAGCGTCAAACCCAAGTTTACAACGAAGACATTAAACCGGCTTTAACTGCTGGAAAATCGCTAGTTTTTGCACATGGTTTTAATGTTCATTTCAATCAAATTGTCGCGCCTAAAGATGTTGATGTATTTTTAGTAGCTCCAAAAGGGCCAGGACATTTAGTTCGTCGGACATTTGAAGCCGGCGCTGGCGTTCCTGCACTATTTGCCATCCATCAAGATGTTTCGGGAAGAGCTCAAGAAGTGGCCCTTGCTTACGCAAAAGGAATCGGCAGTACACGCGCTGGGGTGCTAGGAACAACTTTCAAAGAAGAAACGGAGACCGATTTGTTTGGTGAGCAAGCTGTGTTATGTGGAGGTTTAACGGCTCTAGTGAA
>JBFGKX010000182.1:0-4687 GCA_041576455.1 Paenisporosarcina sp.
ATGCTATTTTTACAATAATCCCCTATAAAATGATGAAGGAGTGATTTTTATTAATCATGATCGTGCCATTCCTCACTCGGTTATCGTATATGAAAGGCTACTTCAGCGAGTCCCCACTTACCATCCTCTCTATATTGAAATAGAGTCAAGAGTGAATAGGATTCGTGCTGGCTACAGAGGTGAAATTTACGTAGATCAATTTTTAAACAACCTCGATTTCCCTTGTTGTTACACCATCTTTAAAGATGTCATTTTAAAAACTTCCCCCACCACAAAAATTCAACTTGATACGCTAATTGTGACGCCAAAATTTATTTGTATATTAGAAATAAAAGCAATAAGAGGTAAAATCTCATTTCAGCAGAACCCAGCTCAATTAATTCGTGAAGTAAATGGAATCCAAACTCCTTTGAAATGTCCAGAAGAACAATTAAAACGACAAGAACGAAAGCTCTCTTTATGGTTAAAAACAAATAACATCCACTTACCAATTATAAGTTTTATTGTGCTGGCATTTTCTAAAACTCATGTTAGTTTGCCCCCCAAATATACAAACATATTAATGGGTTGTGATGTAAGTTCTTATATCGAGGATTTGTTTGAAATGCCTACCCTTCAATCGATAGAAACTTTTTCTCAACTGATCAATAAAATTAGACAAGCCCAATCAACATTCTCCCATCCCCCCTTATCCACATTCTTCCCAATTGAAGAGTCTCTGATCCGCAAAGGATTATTGTGTCCTTCCTGCACTTGTCGGATAGATACACTTTATAAATGTCCAATTTGCAAAACACCTAGGAAAGTAATGATAGCCAATGCGTTAGAAGATTGGTTCTATTTGGTGAAAGATAGTATGACCAACAGAGAATGCGTGGACTTTCTTCTCTTAAAAGATAAAACTTCTGCGTCTCATATTTTAACAAGATCAACGCTAATTCCAAAAAATAATGGTCGTTACAGGTATTATCAATTATTTGAAGAGTAAAACAAATATACTCGTTGATGAAATAGAATTTGTACAACCTGGACCAATAGTTTGTCAACCTGGCAAGGCGTTTTGTCTACCTGGAAAGGCACTTTGTCAACCTGGCGACCTAGTTTGTCAACCTGCAACACGATGTCGCCGATTGCCCATAAAAAAGCCCCCATCATCTACTGATGGGGGACTATGTAATCGGTTAGCGTACTTCAACCCAACCATTTTTAATGGCAGTAACGACGGCTTGTGTACGATCATTTACATTCATTTTTTGGAGAATACTTGAAACGTGATTTTTGACTGTTTTTTCAGAAATGAACAAGGTTTCGCCAATCATGCGATTGCTTTGACCATCTGTTAATAGTTGTAAAACTTCACATTCGCGTTTCGTTAGCAAATGGAATGGACGGCGAATTTCAGTTTGATGGAAAGTTCCTTTGTTTTCGCGTTCACTCAAACGTCGGAATTCAGCTACTAAATTTTTCGTCACTTTAGGGTGTAAATAAGATCCACCTGCAGCGACCACTTTAATCGCTTGAACAATGGCATCTGCATCCATCTCTTTTAACATATATCCAAGTGCACCTGTTTTTAAAGCATGTGTCACATAAGATTCATCGTCGTGAATAGACAACATGATAACTTTGGCATCAGGGTATTTTTCAACTAACTCCCCTGTTGCTTCCACCCCATTTTTGCGAGGCATGTTAATATCCATCAAAATCACTTCTGGTGCATATTGTTCATATAAATTTAATGCATCACTACCATCATCACCTTCAGCAATTACATCAAATGTATCTTCGAAATCTAAAATTCGTTTTACCCCTTCACGGAATAATTGGTGGTCATCAATGATTACAATTTTCGTCATCGTCATTTCCTCCTAAATATCAGCAGAGCTTATTAGTCTTTTTCCTCAATTAACGGAATTTTAAACATTATGGACGTGCCATTGCCAATTGAGGAATCTACAATCATCTCACCTTTTAATAAATCTACACGTTCTTGCATGCCAATTAATCCAAATGAGCTATTTCGAACAAGACGTTGATCAAAACCAGTCCCGTTATCTTTTACAGTGACCACAACTATTTTGTCATACCACTCAACGTTCACCCAAATATTTTGACACTCGCCATGTTTTGTCGCATTCGTAACAGATTCTTGTACTAAGCGAAATATGGCTACCTCATAATTGGGATGGAGCCTACGTTGCTCACCACTCGCATGGAAATGTAATGTGCACCCCTGGTTATATTCTTCGATTGTCATTAAGTATTTTTTGAGGGTAGGCACTAATCCTAAATCATCCAAGGCCATTGGGCGCAAGTCGTAAATGATTCGCCGTACTTCAGAAAGAGCCGTACGAACCATTAGTTTCAAACTTGTTATTTCGACAAATGCTTGATCTACACCTTTTTCTCGATATGTACGTTCAATTAAGTCTGAACGAACTAGCACATTCGCCATCATTTGAGCGGGACCATCGTGAATTTCACGAGATAACCGCTTTCGTTCTTCTTCTTGCGCCTTAATAATTTTAAAGCTGAAATCTTGTTTTAATTTGGCAGTTTCTAGGGCTTGTCCAACATTTTTTAAATCGGACGTTAAATAGTTAGTCACGACGTTTGCTTGAGCAACAAGTTGGTCTGCATGTAATATTGCTTCATTTAATTCATTTAAACGTCGTTTTAAATCATCTCGCCGCTCTCTTAGTTGGCGCTCTTCAGTTCGATTAATGGATAACTTAATTTGTAAATCGTTTGCTTCTTCATAAGCTTTTCGCACTTGTTCTTCAGTAAACGTGTTAAAATGCTTGGAGACATCCCCTAATCGTTTGCGGGATAATCTTGTCTCTTCTTCCAGCATATCACCTTCAATTAATACTTCAGCTAATTTCGAATGGACAATTTCTAATTCTTTCTGCATCTGCAATAAGCTATGTCGATTTTGTTCGCTTATCATGAAGATGTCATTTTTGGAGCGGTCCATCGTTTCAACCATTTGGCTAAATATATGATCTAAAGAATTGATATCGACCTTTTTCCCGGACATCAGGTATTCTCCTTTTGCGAGCAACTGTCTGATGAATGACGTAGCATTCATTTCTCTCTCTATACTATACGTCATATAAGTCTTTATTCCTGCAATGACTGTAATTATTATATCACTATATCCCAAAAAACATATTAAAATCACATGACAACTAGATGTCAGTAGGAGTGAATACAATTGAGAAAAGATTATCAAACGGTGAAAGGTTTTGGCGAAACGGAAATTAATATTCAAAAGTCTCGGTTCATTACTTCCGTAAATCGAGTTGAGTCCGAACAAGACGCACAAAACTTTATCGAGAGCATTAAAACTAAACATAAATCAGCAAATCATAACTGCTCCGCCTATTTAATCGGTGAGCATGATTCAATTCAGAAAGCCAATGATGATGGTGAACCAAGCGGAACGGCTGGTGTTCCAATGCTTGAAGTATTAAAAAAACAAGGACTAAAAGATACAGTTGTCGTCGTCACTCGGTATTTCGGTGGCATCAAATTAGGTGGTGGCGGCTTAATCCGAGCTTATGGCAAAGCGACTACTGAAGGCCTACACGCTGCAAAAATTGTAGAACGTCGACTTCATCATTTAATGAAAGTATCCGTTGATTTCACATGGCTTGGGAAAGTTGAGAATGAGTTACGTAATTCACCGTATCCGATTCATCAAATTGACTATACAGAAGCCGTTGAATTATTTATATATGTGCCTATAGTAAAGGAAGATTTATTTGTCGAATGGATAACAGAAATGACGAATGGGCAAGCTACTATCGAGCCTCACACCCAAGATTTTTTAGAATTCGACGTAGAAGGATAAAAATTCTTTTACGGTTTGAAGAAACCATTGTATAATGAGGAGTACTGTGGCAAAGGATGAAACTTCTCCTGATCTTCAGACGTCTTATTGAACAAGTAGGGCATGTCCTGCTTAGAGGAGAATCAATATGAATCAAAAACGATATAAGCCAACAAAAAGTGGCTCAACTAAGAAGTCATTAATTTTTAAAATTTCAGCCATGCTCATTGCGTCTGTATTAATTAGCTTAACAGCTTACGGCATTTACTTAACGAAAAAGGCAGAAACTGCTGCAAATAATTCTTATCAAGCGGTGGAAAATCGGGATGGTTCAGTTCTTCGAGATGAAGCGGTTAAACCGATTGAAGATAATGTATCCATTCTTTTTATTGGAATCGATGATAGTGAAAAACGTAAACAAGGCGAAGGAAATAGTCGTGCTGATGCAATCATGCTCGCGACATTAAATAATAAAGATAAAACTGTAAAATTAGTCAGTATCCCTCGTGACTCGCTTGTCTATATCCCAGAAGTTGGGTATAAGGATAAAATTACTCATGCTAATGCATTTGGTGGAACGAAAGCTTCAATTGAAACGGTTGAGCAATTGCTTGAAGTCCCTGTTGATTATTATGTACGAATGAACTTTAATGCATTCATTGATGTGGTGGATGCTTTAGATGGAATATATGCAGATGTTCCATATGATCATTTAGAAAAGGATGAAAACGACAAATACACCATCCAATTAAAGAAAGGGTACCAAAATCTTGATGGTCGAGAAGCTTTAGCCCTAGCTCGTACTCGTAAATTAGATAATGATATTGAACGTGGCAAGCGCCAACAGGAAAT
>JBFGKX010000183.1:0-4678 GCA_041576455.1 Paenisporosarcina sp.
GCTCAGATTGATCGATAAATCTCCAGAATGATTGATAAATGCTCAGTTTATCGATAAATCTTCAGAATGAACGATAAATGCTCAGTTTGATCGATAAATCTCTAGTTTGATCGATAAATGCTCTAGAATGATTGATAAATCTCCAGAATGATTGATAAACGCTCAGATTGATCGATAAATCTCCAGAATGATCGATAAATGCTCAGTTTGATCGATAAATCTCTAGAATGATCGATAAACGCTCAGATGATCGATAAATCTCCAGAATGATTGATAAATGCTCAGTTTGACCGATAAACACCTCAAAGGACCTTAAAAGCGCAGTCATAACAAAATAGAGCATCGCTTAATGCGATGCTCTGTCGTCTCTCCCTATTAAAACAAAAATTATTTTAGTTTAGTTCGGATGTATTTTACGATTTTACGAAGTTCTTTGGCATTTGGGCGACCAAATGGGCTTGTTTGTTTCTGTTGATAAAGGACTTTACCATTTTCATCAAGTAAGAAATAAGCCGCTTCTCCATGTGTTCCGTGATCTTCATAAGGTGCGTCTTCTTCGTGATAGAACACGCCATAATCTGAAAGTAAGTCTTTTGATGCATCAGATAATATCGGGAAAGATAAGTTCAGTTCTTCTTTAAACGCAGTAGTGTCCTCTAAATTATCAGTAGAAAGAGCTGTGAAATGAACTTCTTTTCCATCAAAGTAAGATAGACTTTCTTCAATTTCGGATAAGTCGATTTTACAAACCGAGCACCATGCTCCGCGGAAAAAGATGATGAATCTCCATCCTTTGCGGTCGATTAAATCTTGTTCAAGTGAATAACGCCCACCTGAGGCTTCTGGAAGTTCAAAGTTCGGTGCTGTGCTTCCTAATTTTAATGAATTCATAAAATATTTCCCCCTATTTTGATATGATTAGTAAAACATCTGAACTCATATGAAAAGAACTTCTGAAGAAATGCTTGGACTTCAGCAGAAGTTTTCGCATTCGCACTGTGTAAACGTCCAATCTTTTCGTGGTGTTGAATTACGAGTAGGCTTGGAATACCCATCACATCATTTGTTGACGCAATTTCCTTGAAGTTACTCATTACGTCTTCGATAAACATATCCATGCGATGCCAATCTGGGCACCAGTCTGCATGAAATGTCAAGACGACAGGCTGTTCTTGTCCACTCACTTTTTCGAATTGTTCTACTGATGTAATTTCTTCAAACATCGTGAAACCTCCTTCTTTTATTCATAACTAAATTGAAATCCATTCTGGAAAGCATCGTAAATAGTACTCATACAAGTTATGAGGTGAAATACACGTTTCACTTACAATCATATGGTTTTTTGACTACATCACAGAGTACACATACTAAGTGTAAAATTTGATTTAAGTAGAAAAAGAAATGTATCGTACCATTAAGTAAATTATAAAATTAAATAGGCTTTCTATTAAAGAAACAGGAGGAGTTTACATGGAGTATTATCCAATCAATGTAAGAGAGAAACTGTCTAAATTCAGTGAGCATTGGTCGCCAAAAGTCATTTGTGAAATGAATGACTATCAATTTAAGCTCGTCAAAGTGGAGGGTGATTTTGTATGGCATGATCACAAAGAGACTGACGAAGTATTCTTTGTAGTTGAAGGGGAGATGACGATTGCGTTTCGGGATGGAGATGTCAAACTTTCTAAAGGAGAAATGTATGTCGTCCCTAAAGGCGTGGAACATAAACCGTATGCTGAAAAGGAGTGCCACATCATGTTGATAGAGCCAAGAGGAGTGGTTAACACCGGAAACGCGCAGAATGAATTGACGGCTGAAAATAATCTGTGGGTATAAAGCAATAGAGTGATTACTTACATAAAGCCTTCTGCATTAATTTTATAGTTCACAATAGGACGATTAACCAAAGGGTAGCGCCTAATTTACAATAAAAAGATTGAGTTCATGTGTTGATTTTGAAATAATTGGTAGTACAGGATGGGTTTTTATGAAAATAAACAATTTCATACACCGAAAGAGGGTTGTTTTAGAATGAACACAAATATCACAACAAAAATGAAAATCTTCAAGCCCACTCATGAAGTGTTTGAAGCGATTGTAGACCCTGTTCAAATGTCTAATTACTGGTTTTCCTCTGGAACTGCAAGGGTGGAACAAGGCAAGGAAATCACTTGGCGATATGAGGAGTACAATGCAGAAGGAGTAATAAATGTATTAGAAGTGAAAGAGAATGAAAAAATCGTATTCTCGTGGGGAGGAAATGGACAAGAAACAACTGTAACAATGACGTTAACATCATTGGATCAGGAGACGACAGTGATTGAAGTTATCGAATCCGGTTTAAAAGAAGATGACCCTCAAATAGTCAACAAAATGTTGGGCCAAAAAGAAGGTTGGGTATATATGTTAACTTGTTTTAAGGGATATATCGAAAACGGCATCAATAATTTAAGAGCCTCTTTACTGCACTAGATATGTAGTAATCGTTGGGTCTGTTAGAAAAAATGACGTTGTACTACATGTTGAATGAATTGTAGCCTAATGGAATAAATCTATCCGATAGAAGGAAATGCTCAGAGCTTAAAACTCTGAGCATTTTTGTATGTTGTTAGCCTTATTGATTTGCAGAACTTCATATATAAACATTCTGTAGCAAAAGGCAATGACTTATTTCCATTCGAGAAGTCCATTTAAGTCTGAATAAATACGATCTGGTGCTAAATTAAGCTCTTCAACAGGTAAGTTGTTCCGGTTTATCCAAGCAGTCTTGAAGCCGAAGTTTTTTGCGCCTGAAATATCCCATCCATTGGAAGACATAAATAAAACTTCCTCAGCTTTAATGCCTAATTGATCTAACGCATACTGATAGGAAGCAGGAGTTGGCTTGTACTGCTTCACTTCATCAATGCTGATCACATGGTCGAATAAATCTGTTAGTCCTGAGTTTTCAATGAGCGGATCTAACATATCATGAGATCCATTGGAGAAAACGACCAGTTGTTTATGGTCGAGTTGCTTTAAAACCTCTTTTACTTCTGAATAATAGGGAAGACATAAATAAGCTTTAATCAATTGTTTTTCATTATCTTCAGTGAGTTCTACTTTACTTTCATTCGCCGCATATTTTAAAGCATCCTTTGTGATTGTCAAAAAGGTCTCGTAGTTGTCCATTAATTGTCGCAACATAAAGTATTCTATTTGTTTTTTTCGCCACGTTTGACTAATTTGATCCCCTTTTTCAGGGAATATGTCATTGCAGGCTTCTTTCACCGAAAAGACATCATAAAGTGTGCCATACACATCAAACATAAAGGCTTTTACTGAAGAGCTCATTACATCAACCTCTTTTCTTGTCGGATTATTATTTCATCGTATTTCCTATATATAGACATTCTGTGCATTTTTAAACGTTTTAAAGAAATGATTTGAACTACTCAACGCGTGTTAAAAAGAAACGTTCGCCTGCAAAAATTACAATGATAAATAGAATGGATACGCCAACTACGAGTAAATCAGAGGCAACTTTTATCCAGATAAATGCCCCAAGTACAAGGGCATCTAAAATCAGCGCTGATGTAACGATAAGAGAGTTTGCCCCTACTTTTTCCCGTAAATGCTTTAATACTCCCCAATGAACAATCATGTCCATAACTAAGTAAAGAATCGCCCCCATAGAAGCAATTCTACTTAAATCAAAAAAGATTGTTAAGGCCATGGCTACGACAATCGTATAAACGAGCGTATGTTTTTGGATACTTCCTGGCATGCCAAAGTGTTTATGAGGAATAAGATTCATATCCGTTAGCATCGCGAGCATACGCGATACGGCAAAAACACTTGCGATGCTTCCTGAAATGGTAGCAAGAATCACAATGGCAACAGTAAACCATAGACCATATTCTCCAAAAGCAGGCCTTGCAGCTTCGGCAAGTGCATAGTCTTTTGCTTTAATAATCTCCGTAATAGATAGATTACTGGAAACTGCCCAAGCGAGAAGTAAATAAACAAGCAAACTAATTGAAATGGAAATCATAATCGCTCTCCCGACATTTTTCTTCGGCTTTACGATTTCTGATCCACTGTTCGTAATCGTGGTGAATCCTTTAAAAGCAAGGATGGTTAATGCGACAGACGCAATATAACTCGCTATTGTCGGATTGATCGAATCCCCACTACTTTGTGCAGGTTCGAAGGAAAATCCAGCCACCCATAATCCAGCGATTGCAAAAATAGACAATCCAACAATTTTCAATAAAGAAGCGATGGAGGTGAAGGTCTGGATAAAACTATTACCTGAAATGTTAACTAAAAATGCAATTGTGAGTAGTCCTACACCTAATAAAGGGACTAAATAACTGGATGTTTCAATATCAAATAGTTGTAACGTATAGGTTCCAAACGTTCTTGCTACTAAACTTTGATTAATAACCATAGAAAATGCCATCAAGAGTGCAGCAGAAGCAGTGAGCGTACCTTTTCCATAAGCCTTTACTAAAAACATTCCGATTCCACCAGCTGATGGGAATTCATTGCTTAATTTCACATACGAATACGCACTAAATGCAGTCACAATCCCACCAACAATGAAAATTAACGGAAACCAAGAGCCAGCAAGCTCTGCTACTTGTCCAAGTAATGCGAAAATCCCTGCACTAATCATCACACCAGTACCTAAACC
>JBFGKX010000184.1:0-4620 GCA_041576455.1 Paenisporosarcina sp.
AACATTACATGAAAAACAATCCATTTTACAAAAGATGAATACGTATAAATTTATCTTTCTGTCTCCGGAAATGTTAATGCAAGCCCAAGTTCAAATCCAATTGCAATCAATTGCCATATCTTTAATAGTGGCAGATGAAGCGCATTGCATCTCACAGTGGGGATATGACTTTAGACCAGACTACCTCCGTGTAGGGGAATGGGTAAACCATATAAATCGACCACCAATATTAGCTTTAACCGCGACTGCTACAGACTCTGTTATGCACGATGTTAAAAAATACTTAAACATGAAAAACCCTACTTATCATATCCAATCTTTAGATCGTCCCAATATTAGGTATGCAACAATCGAGGTAGATTCTTACGATTCAAAATTCGAACTGATTCTACAACAAATAGAAGCTTTTACGGGACCAGGAATTCTATATACACAATCTAGAAAAAAAGCGGATGCGTATGCCCAAAAATTAACTGATAGAGGAATTCGGATTGCTTCCTATCACGCTGGAATGGAGCAAGTCGATCGTATGTTTGTCCAACAACAATTTTTAAATAGTGAAATAGATTGGGTATGTGCGACAAACGCATTTGGAATGGGTGTCCATAAAGATGATGTTCGCCAAGTTATCCATGATCACATCCCATCCTCAGTTGCAAACTATGCTCAAGAAATTGGTCGAGCTGGAAGAGATAATAAAGATTCAGTAGCTACTCTATATTACGTTAAAGGCGATGAGGATCTATCGATATTTGTAGCCACAAATGATTTCCCTGAGGAATTACACGTGACACTCTATGAAGAAGCAATTAGTAATGGGCTAAATCCCAATCAATTAGTAGCTCAATCATTATTAACCGAAACTCAGTTGAGAATATTAGATTACTGGTTACACCGTAAAACGTCTGAGGAAACAATTGAAAAAATGAAACAATTAAAGCAACAGAAAGTGGAGCAAATCTTAAGATTGAAAGAGATTCTGACTAATTCATATTGTATTAGACAGCAAATTGTCAACGTGTTTGGCCAAGATTTAAACGCACATCCAGAAAATTGTTGTTCAAAATGTGGTTTGGAGATGTCGAAAATCCTCGCTTCTTCAACACAACAAATTCAACATACTAAAGTACAAAGTTGGGAAACAAGATTATCACGATTATTTCCACAAAAACAATAGAGCTTTGTTTTACTTTTCCAGCAAATTTAGTCATAATAAGAGATAGAAGAACCGTAGAATAGGAGTTTACAGCAATGAACAAAGATGATTATCAGAATAAAATTGAAGAGCATCGTAAACCAATTCATATGAATGAGAATGTAAAGGTAAATACACGCACTTCTAGACGATCGAACAATGAACTGTCTAAGAAAACAAAACAAAAAAGCAATGTTTTATTACCGATTTTATTCTTTTTCTTTATTTTAATCCCTGTTACATTTCTTGTTTACGTTTTTGCATTTTATCAACCAAACTCAAATGAAACGACAATACTCGCCAATACCGAAGTTCGCTATGAACAAAATCAAAAAGAAACAAAACTAGATGATACAATTGAGGATTCTGAAATTATTGTTAAAAGCACTGAGGTAGAAGATACTAGTGAAGATCAAGTTGTGCAAGAAGCTTCCGAAGAAGAAGTACTTGCAGAAGAAACTACGGTTGAAGCACCGCCTATAGAAGAACCGTCTTCAACTAATAAAACACACGTAGTACAATCTGGTGAAACACTTTATCGAATTGCGATGAATTATTACAATTCACCTGAGGCGGTTGAACAAATTAAATCTGCAAATGGACTAACGTCGAACGCCATTTCGACTGGTCAAATACTAATGCTCCCTTAAAAATCTTAAATTAAAGGATTTTTAAAGGATATGTAGAATAAATTTGTTAAATAGAAAAAATGGGGTGAACGCGTGTTTGCAAAAAGTGTCATGATTCCTAAAGAGAAATGTATTTCTATTCAATCAAAAGATTCTCTGGTAGCAGCATTAGAATTATTAGAGAACCAACAAATTGATGCTTTACCAGTTGTAGATAATGGCTTGTACAAGGGGATTTTAAACCGTTATATGGTTTATCGAGCTTGTTATTATAGCGGATTAAGTAAGGAAGAATTTTTAACAAGTACGTCTTTAATGGATGTGATTACACGTGAAGATATTTATTTATCAATTGAAGATGTTTTTGAAAAATCCTTAGTACAACTAAATGATTTCCCAATAATCGCGGTAGTAGAAGAAAGCCGCTTTTTAGGGATTGTGACGCGTTATGACATAATGGAACAGTTCAAAAGTGCTTTTGGTATGAATCGTAAGGGTGTTCGAATTACGTTTACTTCTGTTGAAACAGAAGGGCGAATCACACGAATAGCCGATATTATTCAAAAGTTTCATGAATCCGTCATCTCAATCGTAACTTTTGATGAATCAGACAAATTACTTAGAAGAATTGTATTGAAAATCGAGAAGCGAGATAACGTGCAAAAGTTTTTAAAAGAACTGGATCGCTCTGGTTTCCGTGTTCTTCATATCGAAGAAGATTAAGGTATTGTGTAAATAAAATGGGAGGGGAAGGGGGAACCCTTCTCTTTTTAATTTGAAAAAAGAGGTGAAAGTATGCGCTTTTTAATCACTTTTATTGCAACGGCAGTATTCGTTCCTCTATTGATGTTGAAGAAGGCCTTTGAAATCAATGTGCGACATCATCAAATAGAGCTATCGAATTTACCTAACCAAAACCCTTTTCGTGTTTTTTTCATTTCAGACATTCATCGTCGGAAAATATCAAATCATTTAATCAATCAAATTGGTACGGGAATAGAAGCAGTAATCATTGGTGGAGATTTAGCAGAACGTGGAGTTTCTTTAAAAAAAGTTGAAGAGAATATTAATCGTCTTGCTAAAATTGGTCCTCTTTATTATGTATGGGGAAACAATGATCGTGAGGTAGGAGAAGAACACATCCGCCAGTATATTTTAAACGTCGGAGGTATAATTTTAGAGAACGAAGCCATATGCGTGAATAACCAAGGTGAACCGATATGGATTGTAGGGATAGATGATGTATCTTCAGGGAGAGCAGATATTCCTAAAAGTTTTGCTTTTGTGCCAGAAAATGACACAATCATTTTTGTTTCACACACTCCTTTTGTCTTCAACAACGTCAAAGAACACTTTAATCCGAATTTGTTATTGGCTGGACATACTCATGGAGGTCAAATTCGATTGGGCAAATGGGGATACTATCAAAAAGGTTCACTAAGATATGGTCAAAAAGATGTGACCTTAATTAGTAACGGCTTTGGAACTACTTTGATTCCTATGCGGTTAGGAGCACCCGCTGAATGTCATGTACTAACGCTTAAAAAAAAGGTTCCTGCTAATTATTAGTAAAAATTAGAGCCATATCAATCATCGTCGACTTTGACTAAGCGAAATAGTTGTATAGTTTGATACGTTCTCCTATCATTAGATAGGAGATTTTTTCTAATAGAGGAAGTGTGAAATTGTGAAGAAAATAGATGCGATAGTTGTAGGTGGGGGGCCATGTGGACTTGCGGCTGCCATATCATTACAAAATATTGGACTTTCACCGATCATTATTGAAAAAGGGAATGTTGTGGAAGCTATTTACAATTATCCAACACATCAAACTTTTTTTAGTACAAGTGAAAAATTAGCAATCGGCGATATCCCCTTTATTATTGAAGGCCGCAAGCCGAAGAGAAACCAAGCACTTGTCTATTATCGTGAAGTCGTAAAAATGAAAAAATTAAAAGTTCATCGTTTTGAGACGGTTGAACAAATTAAGAAAAATCAAGATAGCTTTGAAATTAAAACTTCCAAAGGCACTTATCAATCTAAAATTGTAATTATTGCTACTGGGTATTACGGTCATCCTAATTTGTTGGGGATTCCTGGAGAAGACCTTCCGAAAGTTAGTCATTACTTCAAAGAAGGTCATCCATACTTTGACACAGATGTAGTAGTCATTGGTGGTAAAAACTCCAGTATTGATGCTGCTCTTGAATTGCATAAAGCTGGGGCTCGTGTGACAGTAGTCTATAGAGGAAGTGCATATTCCAGTAGTATTAAACCATGGATATTACCAGAATTTGAAGGGTTGGTAAGAAATGGTGAAATTCAAATGTGGTTTGAGTCTACAGTTGAAGAAATAAAAGATGATGAAATTAAGATTCGTCTAAAGGATAGAGTGACCTATTTAAAGAATGACTTTGTGTTCGCCATGATTGGCTATCACCCGGATCACGACTTTTTACAAAACATAGGTGTTCAAATTGATGGTGATTCAGGAAGGCCATTGTTAAATCAAAAGACAATGGAATCTAATGTTGATAATTTATATATCGCTGGAGTATTAGCGGCTGGTAACAACGCAAACGAAATTTTTATTGAAAATGGTCGTTTTCATGGAGAATTAATTGCAAATGCAATACAACAAAAAGGGGCTGTCTCAAAAGTCATGAGAAATGACTTTTAGGGGCAGCCCCTTTTTGCATTTATGAGAAATGGCTGATGTCCATTCCGACGGACGCTTTCCGCGGGCACGGCCTCAGCCGGCTGCGCCGTCTTCACCACGCGCTGTTCCCGCAGGAG
>JBFGKX010000185.1:0-4603 GCA_041576455.1 Paenisporosarcina sp.
CATTCAAATTTCTGACCGAAATCAAAGAAGTGTCTTAAAACAAAGCATCAAAGCAACGATTGGAAAAATGTTATATGCAAAAACAAAGCGCAGACCTATGATATTGCCAATCATCATTGAGGTGTAATTTGATCGTAGACCTGTCGAAAAAGCAATCCTTTCTTGTGAGGATTGCTTTTTTATATGTTATGAAATCAACCAAATAGTTTATAAATTCCTTGTTTTGAATTTTGCCACTATCAACATGATTAAAGGGAAAAAGAATCCAAAGGTCATTGCGTAAAATGGCCAGATGTTACCGATCATTTGATTGTATTCTACAATATTTTGTGCCATGGTAATGGTGAAGACAATTAAAATCATACCAATTGGAAAGAGAACATGACGGTAATTTTTCAAGTCAAGCAGTTGTGCAAGTCCAAAAGTCGTGACATAAAAAAATAAACTAAGTCTAAAAAAAATCGTAATAATCCAGATAAAGGCTAGAAAAGCCTCAATTCTCATGATATCTTTAATCACTATATTTTTTGCAAGTTCATACGTCGAATACAAATGTCTTTCTGATAAATCAGCACCTGTTACAAGGACCGTTAATAAAACACTTACTAATATCATAGCTCCTGCTAAAAATGTTCCTTTAAAAAGCTGTTTTTTAATTACCTCTTTATTTCTCACATAAGGAAGAATCATGAGTATGGCGACTGGTTCCATAAATGGAAAAACAATAACTGGGATTGACGCTTTGATAATTGGTTTTATACCCTCTTCAAACACTGGCTTTAAGTTATTGATTTCCACGCTAGGTAATAGAAAAAGAATCAAAATCGTTAAGAGAATAAATACAATCGGGAAAAAAATTTCAGCACTTCTAACAATTGTTTCAATACCTAGTCGTACTGCCATTATAATCACTAGCAAAAATAGTATAATGATTACTTCCATAGGAGTTTTAGGCATAAATGCTGTCGTGACAAAGTCTCCAATTTCTCTTAAATATGTTGCTGATGTAATAAAAAAAAAGGTCAAAAATAATAATGATACGAATTTCCCAAGCCACTTCCCCCATATTTTCTCGCTATACTCAATCAACGTTAAATCTGGATAACACTTTCTTAACGCCTCGTAAAGAAATACTATGATGAAAGGTCCTAGTGTAACCCCAAGGAGAGTGGCAATCCAAGCATCTTGTTTTGCTATTGAAGTAACGATGGATGGCAGAAGCAAAATAGAATCGCCAATGGTATATAGTGTCACTAGAATCATGAGTTGTCGACCTTCTATGTCCACTCTTTTCAGCATCCTATCACCCCTTTTTATATCAAGTAACACTTACACGCTTCTGGCATTATTGAACGTATTTATTGTTTTTATGCTGAATCACTATCCAACCATTTGTTAGTTACCTATCTTCTTTTCAGTTGAATATCTCCCCTAATTTCACCACTGCCAAATAGTATCACTTAATGGCTTGTATACGAATGTAATGAAGTCCATTGGATTTGGCAAAGGCTTATACATGACATGTGCAATACTTAGCCCTACTCCCAAAACTAACAAAACCGAAAATGTAATGATGTCTTTTTTCTGTTTGTTTTTTAAGAGAGTTGGTCCTTCTATTAAGAGAACTACACCAGCAACGAGAAGAATTCCTAAGCTTATAATCATTATCAATTATTCCTCTCTCGTTTTTTGATATGAATTAACAATTGTACCAATTCGACGAAGTTTAGCATCTACTTTGACATTCACTTGTAAACTTGAAAATTGTTGTTCCCAATCTCTTTTAAGTTCTTTCCACGTTTCTGGATCAGCTCGATGAATGGCGTTACCAAATCCCAAAATATCTGCTGAATAATCTTCTTGTAGCGTCCTAATCGTTCCTTGAACGATTTCTTTTAATTCTTCTGAATAAATTTCTTCCAACTTATCAATCGTCTCTTTCTGCGTTAAGTCTATTTGACAAGTTACTTCACTAATATTTGCTTCAGAACTTATACTAACTTCGACTTCAGGTGTTCCATTAACCACTTTAGCTTTGATTTTTGCTTTTTCTCGCAAAAGTTCTATGGAGATGGTTCCGGAAGAAGGACAGGATAGTATTGTGATCGTCCTTTTGACTTGGTTCGTTATCAATTTGTATCCCTTACTCTCTTTCTCTGTTAACCAACCCACCAATTTATCTTTTTTAAAAACGCCTAAACCATTTAGTTGTATGCGAGCTACAGGTGTAACTGAAGTCACATTTTCTTTGTTCTGTCCAATTTCCGAATCTCCTGTAATTTTAATTCCAGATATTACAGCATCTTTACCTAAACTTGCAATATCACCTAATAGTTGGTCTAACGTCACTACGTTACTAGCTGACCAGTTTTCATCTGATATGTTTAGTGTATTAAAGATTTTATTAGCAGGTATGCTTTCAATTGCAGTTGTCACACTGAGGATTTCTTCTGCTGTCATATCCCTAGCGATTACAATATAAAAATCCGATCTTAACTCCCAGTTCCTTTCAAAGAAATCTAATGTATCCCCCAGTCCTTTCTCAGCGACTGATTCACTAATTACTAATATCCGCAGATGCCCTGGGTAGATTACCCTAGGCGTTATCACAGATAATTGTCGAACTGCCTCAACTATAGTTTCCCCTTCTCCTTTAAATAGCGTGACCGGTGAACCACCTGTACTTCCTTTAACCGATACCTCTGATGGTACAACTGCTTGAGCCGTAACCACAAACTGATCATCTAATTCATCTATTCCAATTCCCATGGTTATCGAAATTTCGTTTAATTCTCTTTTATCCCAACATCCTGAAAGAAATAGAGTGGTAAGCATAAGTAAGAAGATTATTTTTTTCATTGATAGTACACTTTCCCTTCTCTAGCTTTTCTTTTCAATAGATGTTGACTTGGTTGTAGCCTTTTGTTTAATCATATTTTGTTGATTAATTAAACTCGGACGAGTTACCATTTTCCATATAGGTAATCGAATTAATGTATCCTTTTGATCAGCCAAGTTAAAAGGTGCAAGTGGAGACATATACGGAATACCAAATGATCGTAAACTACACAAATGGAGAACTATGGAAAATAATCCCAGTGCGATTCCAAATAAACCAAAGGAAGCAGCTAGTCCCATCATTAGAAAGCGCAACATTCTGACAGCTATAGCAATATCGTAAGAAGGAGATACAAAACTTGAAATCGCCGTGATGGATACCACGATGACGATGGTAGACGTAATCATTCCTGCTTCAACAGCTGCTGTACCAATAACAAAAGCCCCTACGATAGACATAGTTGGTCCGATAGATCGTGGCATTCTTGCTCCTGCTTCTCGTAAAATCTCAAATGTTATTTCCATAATTAACGCTTCTACAAAAGCTGGAAATGGGACACCTTCTCTTTGAGCGGCTAAATTTATTAACAGCGCTGTTGGAATCATTTCTAAATGAAATGTAGTGAGTGCTATAAACAAAGAGGGAGCTAACAAGGCGATACCATATGAAAAAAAACGAAGAAGTCTAATTAAACTTGATATATAGGCACGATGATAATAATCTTCAGGCGACTGAAAGAATTGAACAAATAACGCGGGTACAATAAGAACAAATGGAGTTCCGTCGATTATTAATGCAATCCGCCCATCTAAAAGAGCTGCAGCCACAACATCTGGACGTTCTGTATTAAGAATTGTTGGAAATGGGGAAACAGTTGAATCCTGTATTAATTCTTCAATATTTCCACTCTCAAGGATTCCATCAATTTGAATGCGATCTAAGCGTTCTTTAACTTCCTTAACAATTTTTTCATTTACTATCCCATTGATATACATAATAGCTACGTCTGTTTTTGTACTCGTTCCAATTACCTTTGTTTCCATCCAAAGATTTGGGTCTTTAATTTTCCTTCTTACTAAGGCGGTATTGATGCGAAGATTTTCAGAAAACCCTTCTCTTGGACCTCTAACCACCGTTTGGGAAGTAGGCTCAGTGACCCCTCTTTCTTCCCATTTCTTATTTCCAACAATTAATCCTTGATCAAAGCCATCTACTAAAAAAATCGTATCTCCAGATAGCAACGAGACATACAAAGTATCAAAATCAGTTACATTTTTAATTTCTCCTACTGCTAAAGCCATATCTTTTAATAGCTCTATTAGATTTTGTTGAGGAACTAAATTTTCTCCCTCTTTTGAATTTGAGAAGTCCGTCATTAAAGCTTTCATAATGAATTGTTGCAAGGATGTGGTATCAGTTAGTCCATCTGTATAAATGATACCAGCATTGATGGATTCATCTTTTCCTATTCGTATTTCCCGAATAATGATATCCGAGCTATTTCCAAGCTGATGCTGTATGTTTCCTAAATTCCCTTTCAACTCTTTCAACAATCGATTCTCTGGTTGTATCTTAGGGTTATTGGGAAGTGAAGAAGAAGGTGAGGGATGGGTTAATTTATAACTTTTCAGCTTTTTCTTAAAAAACATCTTCCCTCTCCTCTCTTTCCTTGGTCAAACACTATATTTTTCAGAATTGACTTTAATTCTTTAATTCATACATTCTTTCATCCCCTTTCATGTTAGCTAGTTTTTTCTTGTTCCA
>JBFGKX010000186.1:0-4572 GCA_041576455.1 Paenisporosarcina sp.
ATACACAAACGTATAAAAAATAATCCCCCATAAAAGCGACTCGCGTTTCACATAAAACTTAATTGCAAATAGAAGTACAGAAACCCCTAGTAACACCCACTTCAATGTATCGAACTCCATTTATTTCGCCCCTTACAATCCTGACTGCTTGAAAATCCGCAGTACTATTCTATGTGTTCATTTCCGAATGATTCATACATGTTTATTTAGCAAATTTTGTATTCTACATTTTAATTATAAAATATTTTTATTAGCTATAGGTAAAAGCTTTGCAGGCATTTTTTCATGTAACTTCCATGTGAAGCTTACAGGGCTGCTACCTTCATGCTTTACATAATCGGCAGTGCCCAAGAAAGTAAATGGAGAAGTATATCCATCTTGTTTCTTATATTCTCTAACAAACAATGCAATTTTACTTCCAGTCTTAAGATGGTTTATATATCTTTGTGCAGTGGGGCTAGACTCTGAAGTACGGCTTTGAGACTGCCAATGAAACAAGTAATCACTTATTGCGTAGTCCTCATACATTGTTGACACAGAAAAATCTTTGTCTGATTTATTTAACGTCACCATAAAGATATCAATTTTCTCATCTGGGAAATATTTTACTCCCTCACGGAATGCTGGTTTTTTTTCATCATTATAATAATTAAAAGCTGCTAAAATTTGATCCGTTGAATAGTGCGCATGCACCCTTAAAGGATTAACGGTACCTAGTCGATGAGAACGTTCAACAAAGTCTAACTGTTCATATCGATACATGAGCACTTGAAGTAGCTCAACTTTTAAGTTCTCTGAATGGAATACTGACTTAACTCCGTGTTCCATTGATGTAAAACCTTCTTCAAGAGGAGGTGCTTGGAAAAGAGAATAATATAGCATTCCTACCATTCTCTCTTCTTCAATGCCCGTGGCGATACCTTCATTTATAAACTTAATATAAAACTTTAAAATGTCAGCCGAGTCCATGTGAAAGAAGTTTTGTATTCTTTTCTTTAACAACTCCTCATGTTTTGATTGATAGTCGCTAACCAAGCCAGCCTCAACCTTCATTCTTTCGAATAAACGGTTTTTTGATATTCCATAAAAATCCGCTAAACTTAAGTGATAATACTTTAAAAATTCGCTTAGCGTTAGCTTCCTTTCGGTATCTGCTTCAAAATGTTTCATTTTATTAATTAAGGCTTGTTTAGAATTTTTTGTAGCTTTAATATTACGTAATATATAATCCTTAGCTTGCTTTTCTAATAAAATTTCACTACCCCTTGGTGTTTGTATAAAACCATCATCTACGAATTTCCGAATGGAATGTTTAGTACGCCCGACTAAAGCTCTTAATTTTTCTTCAAACGGGTAATCCTTATGAGCTTGCCCAATAAAGTCTAGTACAGTTAAACATTCTTTATCATCACTTAACCGCAATCCACGACCTAATTGCTGTAAAAAAACCGTAATACTCTCTGTTGGTCGTAGAAATAATATTGTATTAATTTCAGGTATATCTACCCCTTCATTATATAAATCAACAACGAAGATAAATTTTATCTCCCCAGAGGTTAATTTATTTTTAGCGGATGTTCTCTCTTCGTCTGAAGAATCTCCATGTAACGCAATACTAAATATACCTCTTTCTTCAAAAAAATTAGCCATATACATAGCATGCTTAATAGATACGCAAAATCCTAAACCCTTGATCCCCTCAACACTTGTTACATATTTCTTTAAGCTTCTTATTATTAATTCACTTCTGACGCGATTGTCAGTATATACATTTTCTAGCTCACCATGGTCATACCCTCTCCTAGACCATTTCATTGTAGATAAATCAACTGAGTCCGAAACCGCAAAATAATGAAAAGGACTTAGCAACTTACGATCAATAGCTTCAGTTAATCTCATTTCAGATGCTATATAATCATCGAAATAAACAAGAATACTATCGCCATCCATACGTTCAGGTGTTGCTGTTAATCCAAGCAAAATTTTCGGACGATAATAAGCCAAGAGCTTTCGATATGAAGGAGCTGCTGCATGATGAAACTCATCTACTACAATATAATCATAAAATTCTGGAGTCGTATGAATGTCCATCCCCTTGCTATTCCAACTTTGTATACTCATAAATACGTGATCCAGAGTTTTAGGTTTATGTTTACCAACGAGCATTTCCCCAAAATTTTGATCTTTTAAAATGGCTCTAAAGGTAGTAAGACTTTGTTTTAATATTTCCTCCCGATGAGCAATGAATAAAAATTTTGCTTGAGGATTCTTCTGATAGTATCTTTTAAAATCAAAAGCTGAAATAACTGTTTTCCCGACACCAGTAGCTGCAACAATCAAATTACGATACCTGCCATGTGTTTCTCTTTCGGCTTCTAGTTGATCTAAAATTTCTTGTTGATACGAGTAAGGGTGTACATCCAGAACATATAATTCGCCTGGTTCTGCGACTAATAGTTGTTTTGACAATGATTGTTTTAAGGCATTTAAACTTTCTGGATCATCAAAATTTAACTTTTTGAAATCAGCATCATTCCAATAACTCTCAAAAGTAGCTTCGAATTTGCGTATTACATCTATTGAATCTCTTTCGGTTACTTTCAAGTTCCATTCAAGACCTGAGGTAAGTGCTGGATTCGATAAGTTGGAGGAACCTATGTATGCTGTACTAAATCCTGTTTCCCTTTTAAACAAATATGCTTTAGCGTGCAGTCTTGTTCTGTTTTTGTCATATGAAATACGAATTTCTGTATTTGGCAATTTACTCAATTCTTCTATGGCCTTATAATCGGTCGCCTCCATATATGAAGTTGTGATTACTCTGAGTTTACCCCCTCTTTCTTGAGTGAAGTAACGTAGTTCTTCCATTATGATTCGAAGTCCTGACCACTTAATAAAAGAAACAAGCCAATCAATAGAATCAGATGTAGCAATCTCTTTCCTTAACTCTTCTAACATATTAGGTTCATAATGTGACCCTGTAAAAAGTGAAGTTTGGGAAAGTGAAGTAACGGGACGAATAACTTTTTCTTTCCTATAAGCTCTTACAGTATTTAATTTGCTATATACAGCCGTTAAAACTTCTCCTTGTTCTTCGATACGTAATTCTTGAAATTCTTCATCATTTAATGACAAACTTAATGAATTTATCACTTCATTACATGCTCGTATCTGACGTAATAAAACTTCACTGTCTTTATCAGAGTCATCTCTCATAAAGCTTAAGGCTTTTCTTGTGACTGTCGAGATATAAGTTGAAAGAAGTTTTCTAGTTTCCTGTGCATCTAGCTTTTCAATATCAATTGTATATTCATCGATTGAAAGGTCTGCTAATTGGCTCTTTACCTTTGAATTTATAATTTCTTCATAAATTCCTTCTTTCAATATCTCCACCACTTTCTCATTGATTGTTATTTATTAAAGAACTTAACTAACTGATTTCTACTTGGAGCCTGCATTGGAAATCTCAAGTCGCTATCTCCCATATTTAGAATATATGGATCTGTAGCTTCCATTACTTTAAACTTCCAGTGTGGCGGAATTTTTGTCGTATTTGGTTGTGTTTCTTTAGACATCATTTTCTTTTGAAAAGATCTAAGTTTAGTCATTAGAAACTGGTCTTTAAATCTTACGAGTAGATATCCTTCGTGACTTTCATCATCAAATAAATCCATAATACTTTCCCCAACATCAAACCACTTATGTTTATTTTGAACTGAAGGAGACACGACAAAAATTTCACCTTTTCGAAAGATCTTCGTATTCCTTTCTTGCTTCAAACCAAGTTCGTTGATTAAAAAATCTAAATTAATTTTCGAAGATTCACTTGCAGTAGCCATTTTTACACCCCTTCACTTCATTCATAATATTTCAAGTATATAGGAATGAAATCGAAAGATCTAAATTTGACGGAAAATTCTTACATATAACACATGGGATTTGCTGAACAACAAAGAAACCTTCCACGTTTTTTGGGAAGGTCAAATTGGGTTTATTCTTACTGAGTTGTTGATATCTTATTGGTATTTCGAGTTATGTTAAAAGCATAACTCCAACAAGTTCATCGAGTGGTAGTTGGTGAATGCCGAATGGGTCTTCGTAGCGGAGGTATTGGTTGTTGGCTTCTTTAATGGTGCCTTGGTGGGTGTGAAGTTCGCCGTTTTTCCAAGTTGTTAGGCGTGTTTCGAATTGGCTTGTGAGTGCGCGTTCGATTTCTTCTTGCATGGTGTCGTAGTCGAATTCGTCGAGTACGGGTTTTTTCACTTTGTCATGATCGGCTTGCCACTCACGTAGTTGGGCTACATGTTCTGGCAACATCATAGCCGTCCATTTAATCTTGCCTCGGTCTTTGAGATCACCTTGAACTTTTAGCCCACGATTGATTTTCATGAAATGACTTCCTTTCTTTCTTTTCGAGTAACTGGCATGACCGCGAGAATTTGTTCATAGTAAAAAGTGCGTTTAGCTTGTTTGGTAAAACAGAACGCTTGAAAGGTATCATGATACGATTTAATGACTTTTACTCGTCTTTTAGAAATTTTCCCATCCTTCGCTAGGTAAACCATCTCTAAT
>JBFGKX010000187.1:0-4498 GCA_041576455.1 Paenisporosarcina sp.
ACTGGCTCACTAAAAGATATCTTATATTGTTCTAATGACACCGTTTCGTTGTCTAGAAAAGTATCAATTTTTTGGGTGTTGGGAGAAATCGAAAAGGTTGTCCCTTCCTTCGCATCCGCGGCAATGGTTCCGTATGGATACATTAAGAAAGGATAATCTAATTCAAATGAAAGTTGTGCTGAATCTTGCTTTTCAATAGGACCAGGTGGTATTCCCGTATTAAGGGGGTCCCCCACTGTATAGTTTTGCATATCAAAAGAAGAATTAGATTGTTCCCACCCTTCTGATGTATACGTATCTTTCGTTTCAATTTTCCAGTACTGTGGTGTTTTGACAACTACTTGAAATACAACAGTTGAATCAGAACGAAATGCTCCTCCTAAAGAAGAGTCATCTTCCCCATACCCAATCTTCTTAGCACCTCCACCAATTACTATAGTTGCATCGGAGGCTGTACCTTCAGCAAAAGATTGGATATAGGGAACTGGGTCTTCCCAAACTGGACCTGCTTTAGGAAGGAAATAACCGACACCACCACTAATGGCTATCATCATAATAAGTGGTGTCACAAGCGAAACATAGGTCATCCGATTTACAGAAATTTGATGGTGCTCTACTATTTGAGCTGCTTTTAATAAACCTAATAGTAACAACCCTAAAATCATTAGGCGAATGATCGCTCCGTCACCTTTATATGAACTAAAAGTATCTAGTAGGCCAATAAAAATGACCGTTATGAAGAAGAATAGGAACACATTTAAACGTTCAGTAATCCAATAATGTATTAAATAGGCGACCATCCATATTAAAGCGAAAAATAATACCGTTCGAAAAGAGTCTGTAACAGTTGTCCAGTCTCGACTCATTAATGCCTTTGAGTTCGTTACTGCGTCTTCAAACAGGAATAAAATTGCATCTTTCGTAAAGAATGCTTCATTTGTATAAACGATTATTATCATCCAAGCGATATAAAAGACCTTAGCAGGACCAACCACCCACCAAGCGACGCCGAAATAACTAAAAACAAACGAGAGAACAGTAAAAACTAGAAAAATAGACAAATATCCCGTTTTAGTTAATTCAAGCACTGGGTATAACCATTCAACTAATAGTAAAATCATAAGGATGTAAAAGATGCCTTGTAACCATCTCGTTCTAGTAGTCATATTCATGGGCGACTCACCTCCGTAAAGGCATTTGCAAAATGCCCTTGCGAAAGAACAGTAACTTGCATTCCTCTTGCACGTGCACGTTGATGTAAACTTCCCTGTTGCTTAGAAACCTTTTCCCCTTTTTTTATCACGACAAATATCGTGCACTTCATTAAGTTCTTTGCCGCTCTTGGTATAGCTTCAATCATTTCCATGGTTAATTCTCCAGTAATGCATAAGACGGACGTTGCATTTGAGATTGCCGGGTCTCTAGGCAATATTTTATCAAGAGGACGCTCTAGATCGTCTTCTACTTTTGCCAGATGGAACATCGTGCGTTGTAACTGCTCTTCACTTTGGATAGTTGGGAAGTAGGAACGTGTTGCCCCTAGAGATAAGAACGCTGCACTTGCTTGATGACGAACAACAGCTTGTAACACTGATGCTGTCAGTTCAATTTGTTCCTCAAATTTATCCGACGTTTTCCGATCAAGTACGATGAATAAATCTTGTGATTGTTTGTCTTCAAAGTCTTTGGTTCTTAATGTTTGGGTGTGAGCAAATGATTTCCAATGAATCCAAGAAACTCGATCTCCCGATTGGTAATCTCTTACGCCCGTCGCCATGGTTGTATCTTGTACAATTGCAAACGGAGAGCTAGCTGCGCCTTGATCATATCGAGTTTCAATAGGCATATAAATCATTTCCGTTATATTTGGGTATACCATGATGGTCTTTTTTAAAGGGACAAAAATCGATTTTGTTGCCCATCCCAAAAAATCGTAAACTGCAATTTCTACCCCTTCAAAACAATGTTCCCCTCTTGGCATTTGATCAATTTCATATGTCCATTCGATGGATTTTTGAAAGCCTACCATTTTAATGGTTTTCATGTGAGTAGTTGCATGTCTATTCAGTTGAGCACTTTGTGTGACATCTTTAATCACTAAATAGAGCATCGGAAATGAAGAAGGCCTTATGAGTTTTAGAGTAACGACAAGTTTTCCACCTTTACGAATTTTTGCCGATTGAATAGAACGTTCAACTTTTATTGTGGAAAGAGGCATGAATAACAAAAAAATTGAATAAAGGCCAAATGGCAGTATTGTATAAAAAATGTACCAACTTACAAAACTACCTTGAAACATTGTAAATACTAAGGAAAAAAGGAATAGCAATATGATCAATAAAAGACGACTGCCCAAAGCCCATGTAATTTTATTTTGAATCATTGATTGATATGATTCTTAATTGGGACATTTGTTTTGGCAAGTATTCGTTCTACCACTTCTTCTGAAGTAATGCCGTCATACCTCGCCTCAGAACGTAAAATCATCCGATGACAAAAGATAAATGGAGTTAAATATTGAACATCGTCCGGGGTGACAAATTCTCTTCCTTTTAACATCGCAAATGCTTGAGCTGCTTTCATTAAGGCTAACGACCCTCGCGGGCTTACTCCTAAGTAAATATAAGAATCTTTTCTTGTTCGATTCGCTAAATCAACAATATAATTTTTAATACTGTCATCTACAATGATATTTTTAACTTCTTTTTGTAGTAGAAGTAAATCTTCTATTGATATGACTGCCGTCAATTCATTTATGGGGACAGATTTCTCAGCACGTTTTAACACTTCGATTTCCTCTATATGTGTCGGATACCCCATACGAAGTTTTAGTAAAAAACGATCTAATTGTGCTTCTGGAAGTGGGTATGTACCTTCATACTCGATTGGATTTTGGGTTGCCATGACAAAAAACGGTTTTGGAATGTTCATGGTTTCTCCATCAATTGTAACAGTCGCTTCCTCCATACCTTCTAAAAGAGCAGACTGTGTTTTAGGGGATGTTCGGTTTATTTCATCCGCTAAAACAATATTGCCCATAATAGGACCAGGTTTAAATTGAAAAACCATTTCCTTAGGGTTATAAATTGACACACCAATCACATCAGATGGCAATAAGTCCGGGGTAAATTGGATTCGTTTAAATTGAGCACCTATTGACTTGGCTAACGCACGAACTAGCATCGTTTTTCCAACACCTGGTACGTCTTCTAGCAAAACATGACCTTGAGCAAGTAATGCAACAACACTTAACTCAGCAATTTCTCGCTTTCCGATGATGACCCTATCTATATTATCTAATATTGACTGGATTTTCCTTTGATTATTCACGTCATTCCCCCGACTCTATTGTTAAGTTGTTTTATTTATCAGAAAACTTAATGTATTAAACTTAGTTTATCGAAATCTTACAGACTTCTCAAATGATTCCTGTGTAAAAAAACACACCTAGCAATGAGCCGGGTGTGCTTTCCTTTATTTCCAAAATTCATCAAAGATTGTAATGGGCATATGTCTTTTATGTTGAGATCGTAAGTAATGATTTTCGATCGTTTCACGCGCTTCAGTTGGGACTTCTTTCCCTTCTAAATAATCATCTATTTGATCATAAGTTACACCTAAGGCAATTTCATCCGGGAGCGCAGGGCGGTCTTCTTCTAAATCTGCTGTTGGTATCTTCATATATAAGTGTTCCGGGCAATTTAGCACTTTTAACAATTGCTTTCCTTGTCGCTTATTTAACCGGAAAATAGGTACTAAATCTGCACCCCCATCTCCATACTTCGTATAAAAACCTGTGATGGCTTCCGCAGCGTGATCAGTGCCTAGAACAACGGCATTGTGCATTGCCGCAATCGAATATTGGACTTTCATTCGCTCTCGTGCTTTTTCATTGCCTTTAGCAAAATCCGAAAGAGAGATTCCCGATGCATCAAGCGCACACTTACTTGCGTCTACAGCTTCTTTAATATTTACCGTATAAATTTTCGTTGGTTGTATGAAATTAAGGGCGTCTTGGCAATCATCTTCATCAAACTGTACACCGTAAGGTAATCGAACTGCATAGAAACCGAATTTTTGCATTCCCGCTTCTTCGTTTAATTCATCCACAGCCATTTGAGCAAGTTTTCCAGTAAGTGTAGAATCTTGCCCTCCCGAAATGCCAACAACCATTCCCATTAAAAATGGATGTTTTTTTAAATAACTTTTCATGAAGTTAATCGACGTACGAATTTCTTCTTGGGGGTTAATCGATGGTTTAACTTTCAATTCATTAATAATCGTTTGTTGTAAGTTTGTCATCCTCATGCCTCCTTAAGCGTAATGCATACGGTCTACCATATCTTTTACTTCTTGAATGTTTCGCATCTTGTTATCCCAACATTTTTGACTTAAGTCGACCGGATATTCTTCTGGATTTAATGAGCGTTTATATTCATCCCATAACAATTCTAAGTTTGTAGATGCGTATTCACGCATTTCAAACAATGTCGGATTG
>JBFGKX010000188.1:0-4493 GCA_041576455.1 Paenisporosarcina sp.
ATAGTTCCACTAACTAGCTTCTTATAAATGAGTTGTCACAATTTGAATGATTAACACAATCGTTACGATACGTAATAAGGGCTTAACGTATTCTTTTTTTAATTTACGAGCTAGATGAACCCCTAGTTGCGCTCCACTAACAGAACCAAGTAACAAAGCAATCGTCACTGCCCACATAATTTTCCCCGTCGCAATATACGTAATAGCTGCTCCAAAACAACTGGAAAAAATGGCTATTCGCGCAAGTCCGACCGCTCGTATATAAGAAATGCCTAGATGCGATAACACATACATCATCAAAGTGCCTGAACCCGGTCCAAATACCCCATCGTAAAGACCAATACCAAATAGACTAATTCCACTTCTTTTATTGACTACGAGAGGTCGATTTCCTTCAAAGTTACTAGATCCTAAAAAAGAAGTAAACAAGGCAAAACTTAACAACACAATAGCAATTGTAGTCATAGCACTTTCGGTTAATATTGACGCCACTAATCCACCTGCGATTCCTCCACCAAGCCCTAAAGGAATCATGATTATTGCTTCTTTCAACGTCACTTCTTTGTATTTATAAATGACGAGAAAACTTAGTAACGAACTGACGGTGTTGGAAACTTTATTTGCGCCAATCGCTGAATGAACAGGAATTCCCATTACGAGCATGGCAGGTAAACTAATCAAACCCCCACCTCCTGCAAGAATGCCAAGCACATTGGCAATCAAACCTATGAAAAACAACCAAATATAATCCATAAAAAGCCCCATTTTCTAAATAGTTAGTTTAATTATTTTCCACCTGGGTATATCTCTATTAACTTATATTAAAGGAGGAATTGTACGTTGACGAATGATAACGGATTTACTGACAAAGTAAAAGGTGAATTTAATCAAGCCAAAGGTGAAGCGAAAGAAAGGTTTGGTGACGCGACGGACAATGCGAAACTCCAAACAGAAGGCAAGTTTGATAAGGACAAAGGACAAGCTCAAGAAACTCATGGAGAATTAAAAGATCGTCAGAACGACCATACAACATAAGAAAACAGTTGCTCTCACTTGTTTGAGAGCAACTGTTTTTACGTTAGTTAAGAACTAGGCCCTATAAAATAAAGAGATAAACGATGTATTCGACATAACCAATAGATAGCTTACTAGTTTCTAAGAAGCAAAGTTTCTACTAATACGCTATACCGACTCTTACTTTAAGAAACTTCGGATTGAGTAGTTCTTGATAGGCAAATAAAGCTGTATCCCCTACTGATATTTCAAATCCATCTTCCGGTAACAAGTTTCGTTCTGTTCGCCACTGGCCTGTCGCTTCACCACTTGGCAAATAGGTGGGACATACAATCGTCCACTCTAAATTCGTAGTGGCAAGTTGCTCATACACCTTCGCGTGCTCTTCTGCGGCAAATGTTAAGCGACGTTTTGATTCTGTAGACTGAAAACGATATACTTCTGGATTTGTGCGACTTTGCAAAATTCCTGCAGTCCCAATTGTTATGATTCGCTTTACTTCAGCTTTATACATCGCTTCAATTATCCGCGGTATTGCATCTGTTAATGTAGTTGTTTTATCTGTTCCAATCGCACTGAATACGACATCCGCATCTTGAACTGCTTCGTTCACGTGTAGTCCGTTGCGAATATCACCTTCTACTATCGTTAAGTTTTTGTGTGAACTTAACTTTGTCGCCGTCCTTACGAGTGCCGTCACATGATGGCCATCTGCGAGTGCACGGCTTAGGAATTCACTTCCTACTCGGCCTGTTGCCCCAAAAATCGTTATATTCATGGAGATTCCTCCAAACTTATTTTCTATTAGCATAAAGCAAGCTTAACTATTTGGCATAACAATTTCTAACTTAACACGGTCCGGGTCTTCAAAGAAAACCGCATACACATTTAGTCCCCCAGCAAACGGATGACGATTTTTATACAGAATGGTCACTCCACGTTTTTCGAGTTCCGTCGTTAAGTTATCAATTTGTTCACGAGATTTCCCCTGAAAAGCAAGGTGATTCAAACCTGTACTCTTTCGATGATAGCTTTTTCCTATATGTGTAGCCTCTGTTTGAACAAATACTAGATATGTGGAACCATGCTTATAACTAAAGCCTTTATCCCATTCTTGGTATAATTCATAGCCTAATCTAGGGAGCAAAAAACTATAAAAAATGCGTGATCTATTTAATTGGGAGACATTGATTTCTACGTGACTTAACATTTGATATCCCCTTTTCTTCAAGGATACCATAATAGACGATTTTGCCAGATTGAATGAACAATTTATTTGTCCATAATGAGGTGCCCTATATTTGGTTTAAGAATAAACATGCGCTGGCTAGTTCTCTTTATAAGTATTCACATTTCAATTTTAATTAAATCTAACGGCGTAACGATGCCCACCAGTCCGTTTTCATCGGTAATGAGTAACGCTTCAAGTCGTTTTCCTTTTGCCATCGCTTCTTTAAAAATCTCTTCTGCTTCAAAAATCGACATATCTCGTGGTACGAAAAGATGATTTTCTTTCTTCTTTTCATGTTGAAGGGTAGATTCTACGGTCATTTCCCAGGAAATAGCACCTTTCTCTACATTGTTTGCCAACCAAAACATAATGCCAACCGCTGTTAAAAGGCCCACAAATTTGTTTCCATCATAAACTGGAACTTGTGTATATTGTTTTTCTTGTATCATAAGTAGCGCATCTTTTAAGGTGTCTTGCGCTTGAAGAGTACTTACATTTCGTTCAAACATTTTCCCTACAGTTATTGGTTTTGCAAGCGCATCATCAATGGTTTCAAGAATTTGAACAACTGCATCATGAGGCTCCGCAATTGCATATTCTGTAGAGGTTTGTTGATGCACTATGGCATTTCGCAAGGTAGCATATTCTCGTAGATCTTCTTCATATCTTCGAATGATTGCATTTTTTCGTTTTGAAAGTTCAACGAGTTTATAAAATGAGAGATGATCATTTGTGCCGATAATGTCTTTCATTGATTGTTCAATCCGATGAAAAGCCGTCAAGAAGCGCTCCGAGTTTCGAGTGGTTTGTTCCGCCTGCTGTTGTTTTTCCATCTTGCATCCCTCCCGTTCGTAACTCATTCTACATAGTTTGCTTATTTTCCTTTGATTTTATTACAATTGATTTTAGAAGAGGTGAGGACTATGAACACTGTAACTGCTTGTCCTTTTTGCAATCCCGAAAAGGATTTAGAACAACGCATTGTTTTTGAAAATGAATACTGTCGCTACTTGCAGCACCCAAAGCACCAAACGATATTAGAGGGCAGTGGGCTCATCGTTCCAAAAATCCATCGGCGAACGGTTTTTGATCTAACGCCTGAAGAATGGGCGGCGACATATGATTTAATGCAAAAAGTAAAAGCTTATGCAGACGAGAATTATGCACCAGATGGCTACACACTTGGTTGGAATGTTGGGGAGGCCTCGAATCAATCGATATCACATGCTCATTTTCATATTCTCCCCCGTTTTGCAGATGAGCCCTATGCTGGTAAAGGCCTTCGAGCATGGTTTAAATCTGAGGAAAACCGGAGACCAGGAAGATGGTGATTGAAAATGGAGAAACACCACAAAAAGTAATGCTCTCGACAAAACGAGTGAATACAACTGATTAATTTTGAGTGCAGTGTATACAAGAACAGGATGATTTCCTTTGCAGTGGACGCATTTCGTGGGCACGGCTACAGTCTACTCGTCACATGAAAGTCCGCTTGCATTGTTACGCTAGCTTCGTCGTCTACACTCTAATCAACAAGTTTTGAAGTTATTATCCAGGTATTATCGGATTATTTCAGTGGTGAGATGGTCAAATTTTACTGAAGAATCCAGCAGAAAAAAACGAGACAAGCCCTCCATCCCACAGGCTCAGCTACTATAGGCAGTCGGGATGAGGACAATAACGTTTTCTCCGCGAAAAGCGAAAGAAATAGGCGACCATCATTTTTTGAGAGTACACAAAAGATTAATATAAGATTTTCATACTTTTGTTTTAGAGGCATTGTATTTTGACATCCATACGCCAAACATCATGAGGACAACTACTGTTCCTACTGTAACAATCATACTCCACCAAAAGTCGAGCGTATCCGGTGAGCCCGTTAACCACTGCTCAGCATAAAGAGATATCTTCCATGGAGATATGGTCCAGTATGCCCCTATTAAGGAATCTACAATTTGAATAAGTAAAATGAGGACCACTGATACGCCAAGAGCACCTCCGGTTGTCAACCAAGAACTAGCAGCTACTATTACGCTCACTACGAATACTATCCACACACTATATGTACCAGCAAAGGCAAAGAAGTCAGAAGCTTCCACCTTGCCAAACAACATCTCCGTATAATACCAACTCGTTAATAAACCGAGCCATACACTACCTAACGCGATAATGCTAATAACTTTCCATTTGCTCAAAACGTAGTGGAAATAAGAAATGGGTCGCACATAAATGAGCGTGCCCGTCCCAT
>JBFGKX010000189.1:0-4432 GCA_041576455.1 Paenisporosarcina sp.
ACATTTGCATTATGGGATGTACAAATATAATGGACGTATTGAATGGGCATTTGATCCATATCCCGCATTAAAACGCTGGGAAAGAGAAGAGCGTAATTCTAAAAAGTAAACTCATTTTGTAAAGTAATTAACTCATACATGAACAAAACCTTCAATCTGCTTATAGAGATTGGAGGTTTTCGTTTGTCTACATACATGAGACAAAGAGGAACGATCAAATTTCAGGAGGAAATTTACGTTGAATGAGGTTCTCTTGAAAAATTTAAACAATCACTTCATTTTAAGACTAATAAAGCCCAAGACATAATATGTTTAATAACAAGGATGAATGGACACTTAATGAAAAGTATTGAAAAGCTTGGTGTGTGTACATGTAGTGAATCACTAATTCTCCACATTGCCAATCTTCTATTCAATATCATGAAGTGAATAGGGAGAACAACGAGTTGTTTGAAAAACAGCTATCAACAATTAATACGTATAATATTCAGAAAACTCATTGACATCGTTTTCCTTTTATTTATAATTAAACAAAAGTTGATGGAAGTGTGTAACTTTTGTCAGTTTAAAATATTGCATAAGGGGGATTTAAGTGAAAAAATTTTTAAGTTTGTTGATGTCGGTTCTTCTATTGTTAAGTGCTTGTAATACAAATGAAGAAGTTTCTAACGAAGCGATTGATGGAGTGCCAGAAGGTGTGCAAGGTGGCATTAAAATTGCAATTATTCGTAATTTACCTTCAGACGATCACACAAAACAATTTTTGGATGGTGCACGTAAAGAAGGCGAAGCCTTTGGGTTTAAAGTGGACACAATGATTGCCGATAATAATGATGCACGATTCCAAGAGCTTGTCGCTCAAGCAATCCAACAAGATTATGACGGGTTAATCATTTCTCACGGAAAAGGAGATTACTCCTATGACATGATTAAGCCAGCGATTGATAAAGGCATGAAAGTAGTAACGTTTGATACTATTGCTGAAAAAGACGGTAAGAAGCTTGAAGGCGTCGTTGAGACGTTCCAAGATGATTATAAGCTTGCGGAGCTTTCATTAAATGAAGTTGCAGCTATAGGCGACGAAGTAAAAGTGATTAAATTATGGTTCGGTCCAGGTGTACCACCATTAGATCGTCGACAAGAAATTTATAAAAAGTATGAAGATGAAGGGAAAATCGTCACACTTGAAACGATAGGACCGACGAATTTCCAAGATGTGCAAGGTGATATCGCGAGTAAGATGAATGCGATTTTAGCAAAATATCCTAAAGGTACGGTAGATGCTGTTTGGGGCTCTTGGGACGAAATGGCGAAAGGTGCCTTTAAAGCCATGAAAGACAACAAACGAGATGACATTAAGCTCATTTCAATTGATGTGTCGAATCAAGATATTAATTTAATGCGAGAAGCAGGGAGTAACTGGGTTTCGACGGCAGCAGTGGATCCTTATTTAATTGGTCAAATGAATATGCGATTGCTTGCTAAAAAGCTTGCGGGAGAAGAAACACCAGAAACGTATAACCTAGATGCGAAACTCATTAAACAAGCTGACTTAAAAGAAGAAACAACGATGTTCAACTTAAATGAAATCGTGGATGGTTGGGGAGTTTCAGACGACTTTAACGAAGACTGGATGAAAACCCTTCGGGAGCATTTCCAAAAATGATGGATAAGGAGAGGGAATTCCCTCTCTTTTTTATTGGAAGGAGGTTTAAGAGATGACATTACTTGACATGAAAACAATCTCCATTGAATTTCCGGGTGTAAAAGCCTTACAAGAAGTAAATTTTCAGATGAAATCTGGTGAGATACGAGCACTAATTGGAGCAAATGGTGCAGGTAAATCTACATTAATGAAGGTTTTGTCTGGTGCTTATCATGAGTACAAAGGTGATATTTTCATAGATGGAAAAAAGGTAACTATTGATTCTCCAAAGGATGCCAAGCAGCTAGGCATCGATATTGTCTATCAAGAAGTAGATACGGCACTCATTCCTAATTTAGATGTAGCTGAAAATATAATGTTAGATGAAATGGTTAACGATATGAAAGGCAAAGTATTGATTCATTGGAAGACACTTCATCATCAAGCTAAAACAGTGTTAGGGCGATTAAATGTAGAGATGGATACGCATAAAAAGGTGAAGGATTTGTCATTGGCTGAGAAACAAATGGTGTTAATTGCTCGAGCAATCGTTCATGAGAAAAAGTTTCTAATATTGGATGAACCGACGGCCCCTCTGAGCAATCGAGAAACGAAGGAATTGTTTCGCATCGTTCGAGAATTATGCAAAAATCAAGGATTAGGAATCATCTTCATTTCACATCGCTTGCCAGAGCTATTTGAAATTTGTGACACAATCTCGATTATGAAAGATGGAAAAATGATCACGACGCAATGGGTTTCAGAGATTACACAAAAAAGAGTCGTTGAATACATGCTTGGTAAATCGTTTAATGAAGAGCATCAAAAACATGTCATGCCAATTGGAAAAACGATTCTTGAGGTTCATAATTTGACGGACGAAGCGAACTTCTTAAAAGATATTGAATTGACGGTTAGTGCACATGAAATTGTTGGCATCGCAGGATTGGTAGGGGCTGGAAAAACAGAGCTTTGTAAAGCAGTCTTCGGTGAAAATAAAATTCAATTTGGTTCAATACGACTTCACGGCAAAACAGTCAAAAATTATTCTGCAGCAAATGCCGTAAAAAATGGATTTGGACTTGTCCCTGAAGAACGAAGAAAAGAAGGGGTCTTTGTTGAAGAACCCATCTATTCTAATTTGACGGCAGCTAGCCTTTCCAAATTCACAAAGCTTTTTGGGGTTTTATCTCCTGAAAAAGAAAGAACAGCTGCACGAAAGCTTATTCATTCACTTGGCATAAAGACACCACATGAAAATCAAAAAGTGGCTTTATTAAGTGGTGGAAATCAGCAAAAAGTAGCTGTCGGGAAATGGCTGTCAACTGATGCGCAAATCTATATGTTTGATGAACCGACGAAAGGTGTCGACGTCGGTGCAAAAGGAGATATTTTTAATTTGATCACTTCTTTAGCAGAGACAGGAAAAGGTGTTATATACGCAAGTAGTGAATTAAATGAAATCTTGAACATTACGGATCGCGTGTATGTCATGTACGATGGGCAAATCGTGAAAGAACTGATTTCAGCTGAAACAACAGAAGAAGAAATCTTGTTTTACTCAACAGGAGGACAGTAATTATGGACCAATTCATTTTGAAAGAATCAGGTTGGAAAAAGTCACTTAGTTTTATGAATAATTGGGGAACCGTCATTGCCATTCTGCTGCTGATCATTTTTTTCGCAGTAGCCATTCCTCAATTCTTTACCAGTTCCAATATTATTAATATTTTACGTAGTATTTCGATAGTGACCATTATTGCAATTGGTTTAACGGTTTCTTTAACCGTCAATGGCTTTGACTTGTCAATTGGCTCTACAGCAACCTTAGCGAATTCTTTGGTCGTTTCTTTCTTTGTGTGGTTCAATTTGCCAACTGGCGTTTCAATTGCACTTGCTTTGTTGCTCTGTTTAGGAGTTGCGCTATTCAATGCCTTTTTAATTGTCAAAATTAAAATCCCTGATTTATTCGCAACCCTTGCTACGATGTTTATCATCGAAGGGGTAGCGATGACTTATACAGGAGGTGGATCCATCAGTGTGGGGATGCCACGTTTAGATGGCACCCAAACGACAGGGAAAATCCCCGAAATTTTTTCACTGATTAGTCAAACGCCATATATCATTATTTTGATGTTGTTCGTTGTAACCAGTGTTTACTTTTTCTTGAAACATACAAAACATGGTCGATATTTATATGTGGTAGGTGGCAACAGTGAAGCGGCTCGTTTATCAGGAATTCCTGTTAATAAATATCGGACCCTCGCGTATATTATTTCATCTTTATTGGCGGCCCTAGGTGGAGTTGTATTAGCTTCCCAAATTGGCTCCGCTCAAATTAATGCTGGAGCAGGCTATCTTATGCCCGCTGTTGCTGCTGCTTTTATCGGTTCTTCATTTGCAGGACAAGGGAAACCAAATGCGATTGGTACGCTAGTGGGCGCAACATTAGTAGGGGTTCTTGAAAATGGCCTGGTCATGATGTCCGTTCCTTATTATTCACTCAACATTATTAAAGGTGCCGTGTTGGCTCTAGCTTTAGCATCTACATACTATAATCGCAAAAATAATTAATTGGTTGATTCATCATATCTATAGAATAATTAACATTTTGTTAATAGTTAAGTTGGCAAATAGGCGTTTCTAAGGTAGTGAAAAATCCTTTCAAATCGTTCAACAAACAATTATGATTCTATTGAAAATCGTTTAATCAAGGACTGCCGCTAAGGTTGAAGGCATTTATATCCAGAAGAAGCGAAAAAATAGGTATTCCTAAACCAATTGAGG
>JBFGKX010000190.1:0-4425 GCA_041576455.1 Paenisporosarcina sp.
GAAGAATCACGAGGTGGATCTACCACAATAGCTTCACCAGTTCTCTGACAACCAATCAAGTAAGAATATTGAGCTAATTTTTCATCAAAAAATGAACGTAAATACATATTTGCATTCCCTCCTGTTTTGAATTCGGCTTTAAGATGCCTTTAATATACCATGAGGGGTATATTATTTCAAGTAATATGTTTACTCTCATTTGTATTAATGATACCCCAAAAAAACGCCTTTACACATTAGTGTAAAAGCGTTTTGATTATTCTTCTATTCTTTTTCCACGTTTCATCATTTGTGTAGCATACCAAAAACCAATGGTAAGAGACAGTGCATCGATAACGTACAAGAGCCAAGTGTGCGTATACCCGGCATAAACAGAGGCTGTAATTAAAGCAACCGTTAAAATTAACGCAACAATATGTGAAAACGTAATTCGTGTAAATAAAATCACGAGTAAACCTGGTAAAAATAAGGCTAGCATAATTTTTGTGAACATTGATTCCATTAATGGACTCCTATCTTACGACCAAAATACCAAGTCGATGGTGGTCGTGACGATAAATAACATGTTGGCGCAAGCGTACTTCGCCTTGATGATCGAGCACCTCAAGTCGACAGTGTGCTGCATTGATTTGAATAGCTTCATATAATTCTCGCTCAGTTGTCACAGTTTGCCCGTTTACTTTCCGAATACATTCCCCAATTTCCAGTCCCATTTTTTCAGCTGGAGATGCTGATAATATCCCAGCAATCATGACACCGGAGCTTTGTGGAGCGACTGCAAAACTGCCTTGTCGCTCTTGTATCGTGAAGTATACCCAGATTGCTAAGCGGGCGATTGCCCCTAATAAGAGACTTAGCGCTGCGAAGAAAGGCAAGGCAAAGGAAATGAGAGATAATGCGATGATGATTATGCCAATTGCCATAACAGCATTCCCAAGTTTAGGGAATAAATGAATCGATAAAGTCCGTCTCGCTCTTTGTTGGAAACCAATCACAATTGGAAGTACAGCTAGTCCAAACGTTTCATTGCCTAAAGTAATTTGAGGCCAATAGGGATAAAATGCTTGAATGACATCACTCGGCACTATGACAAGAATTGGAATAAGCCATAATCGTTTAGCTATGTAACTTGCAGCTGTTAAACCTCGAGAAGTATTATTCAGTAGTGGGGATGCAGAAACTGCTCCTTTTTTACGAATGAGCAAACCTTCAACAACAACTGCTGCTCCAATCATTAATGCCACCGGAAATGCGAGCTGTAACCAATTCATCTCTCCAAACCATTCGAAAGTCAATATTGAAAACGTGAAATTCAGTTTATACCCGAGCCACAATGCACCGATTGACAATGCCCCGGCTATCACGGGTGACCCTAGTTGATATAAAAAGAGTATAACTACTAGTGAAGCAATCAGACTGTAAGTGACAATCCAATCAGTTGTAACAGTTAGACCAATGCCTATACTCAGAATGGATAGGAGTAGTGCATATAGCCAAACATCTGCGATCATCCGTTTCGCTTCTGTCCATCCCCAGACGATTCTTGTCCGAAAAAATTTTCGTTCCCTTTTTACTCGCACATACCCAAGAAGAACCGCAAAGAGAAACGAAACATACAATAATGGATTGATTAATAATTTTCCGATTCCTTTGAGCAACTCAAACCCTATCTCTTGCCACATAAATCAAAACACCACCCATTCACCGGTTCGTGCATTTCTTTCCATTGTAACAAACCGGTGATCGAATGCGTATAGATTTTTTCTAATTTTGAATCGAATGGAATAAATACCCTAAAGACATTTGTAATTGATCGTCATTTTTTTTACTTTCTTTATAAGAAACAATCTCTTCTCTAACTTTTTGGTAAAAAACAGGATCCATCGTTGCTAATGCTTTGACTTTCTTTTCTTTTTTAAATGCCATTACGGCTTTTGCTGTATCTTGATCGAAATAGCCATCTAGTCGAGTCAACTTGTATCCCAATGCTTTTAAAGCCTTTTGACCATAGATAACATCTTCATGAAAATCTCCGACTTGATACGAGCCACTTACGGGAAGGGGTTCAATTTGGAATAGTTCTCCCGGGAGAACTTCATAATCTGCCTCAATTCCAATTCCATGGATCCATTGTTGTTTAGGTGTAAGCCATTTATGTGAGGATAATTTCATTTCTCCACCATTTGATAATTTCCATGTTTCTTGAACGGTCCCTTTGCCAAAGCTTTTTGTACCTGCAATTAAGGCCCGATGGTTAGATTTTAATGCACCACTTAACACTTCACTCGCGGAAGCACTGCCTTCATTTTGTAATAGGACAATGGGGATCTTATTCATGACTTTCATATACTCATCATTATCAGTAGCTTTTACTTTTAACGGCTCAAGAACACCTTTTGAATCTTGCATATAGGCGAAGATCTGGCCGCTCTTTAACATCGTGCCTGCGACTTGTTCCACGCTATGTAAATAACCACCAGGATTGCCTCGTACATCAATTAATAAACCATTAATGCCTTGCTTAACGAGTAATTGTGTTTGTTCTACCCACTCTTCTGCCGTTTTTTCACCAAACATTGAAATGTTAACATATCCAATTGCGACATCATCTTTTTCAATACGCTCACTTGCGACAGTATGAACATGCATTGCTTCTCGTTTTATCGTTAACTCTAAATGTTTTCCTTCCGCTTCTCGAAAGACAGTTAAAGCCACATTTGTCCCTTTCTTCCCTTTAATGGCTGATAACAACTCAGAAAAACTTTTTCCTGTTACTCGTTCTCCATCAACTCGTACGATTTCATCATATGGTTTGACGCCCGCTTTTTCTGCAGGGGATTCTTTCATTGGTGTCACCACAATAAAACGGCCTTTACTTTCCATGACTTCTAAACCTATACCCACGCGCTCGTCCGATAAAGACTCTCGATGCGACTTCGCTTCTTCTTTTGTTAAATACTTACTGTATGGATCGTCTAATGTTTGTGCCATCCCTCTTAACGCACCTTCAATTAAAAGTTTTCCTTCAACTGGATGAACTGAACTACTTAAAATTCGTTCATAGGCTTCATCAATCGGTGACATTTGACTAATCGATGTGCTTGCGGTCTCTTTTTTAAACGGTTTCCAAAAAATAAGTAGTACAAGTACCATAATTATTACTAAAACGATTAAAAAAACCCGGCTTCGTCTCAACTTATATCGCCCCCTACTTTCTTCGTTTCAGTGTATGAACGAAGTAGGCGCGATACGACAAGAAGAAGCCAGATTTGTAATTATTCTATTTGAAAAATAAAATCTTTCATCATTTTCTCATCCATTGGACCAACGATTTTATGTTGGATGAGGCCCTTTGTATCGATAATATAGGAAGTCGGAATCGTGAGCACTTCGTATGTCTTGCCCACTTTTCCATCTTTATCTAATGGAATCGGAAAAGTTAACTCATAATCACGTACAAATTTCTCTACTTTCTCCACTTTGTCGCCACTCGTCAAGTTAATCGCTAAAATTTCCACCTGTTCATCTTGCGCAAATTCTTGATAATACCTTTGCATATGTGGCATTTCAGCTTTGCATGGGGGACACCAGGATGCCCAAAAATTCACAATTACTTTCTTCCCTTGAAAATCAGATAGTTTGACCGTTTCCCCATCTAATGTGGTTAATGTGAAATCAGGTGCCATCTTTCCACGCTGTAATCCTTCATCTGCTGCAATCCCAATCATATCTGTTCCTAGTTGTTCATTGTCAATGGAAGATTCTCGATCAAGGTTATTTCTCACCATCGTAACAATGATGATCACAACTAGAGAAGCTACTAAAAGTAATCCAAATATCTTCTTTGTCATATATGTTCCTCCTTTAACCCATTCTTCTTAAATAATATGTAAACGGTTACTGCACTAGTTATAAATAAGCCAGTCACAAATATTGGTGTTTGAACGATACCCTCTGGTTGTAATAACGCGACAAAAATATGTGCCACCCCTAATAATATCGTTAACTGAATACGCCATATATGAGATTCAGATGCTTTCGCCCAAGTAATAAGTGCCATGAACGTAAAGACAATTCCAGTTGTGATTTTTTGCCACAATTCTGCTTCATTTAAGAATATCATGATCATTTGATAGAAGGACGTTAAGAGGACGACCATTATGACCATCGCGGTATAATCCCTTTCCAACCAACCTCTTTGATGGAATTTGAACATTAGTCGTGTTAGGGCAACCACCAAACCTAAATACACACCTATATCTCCACCATTAAAATAAAGAATCATAAGAGGATACTTAATCACCAAATTAAAATCAGTAATAACAACACTTAGCTTCCAAACAACCAAAAATAAAATAGCCGCATCGGAGTACCACTCTTCAGTATCTTTTCCAAATACACGCCATAAAATAATCCCAGTAAGAA
>JBFGKX010000191.1:0-4418 GCA_041576455.1 Paenisporosarcina sp.
TCGCGAACAAATACCCACCACAGCACTCGGAACACCTTCATTGGCCATGTGAACGCGTCCAGCATCCGTTCCTCCCTGAGAAATGAAATATTGATATGGGATGTTATGAGTTTCAGCGGTATCTAAGACAAATTCACGCATACCACGATGTGTAATCATCGAGCGATCAAAGATGCGTAATAATGTTCCTTTCCCTAACTGGCCAAATTCACTTTTCGATCCAGACATATCATTGGCTGGACTAGCGTCAAGCGCAAAGAATAAATCTGGTTTTAGAAGAGTCGCAGCGGTTTGAGCACCTCTTAATCCTACTTCTTCCATTACTGTGGCACCTGAATACAATGTATTAGGAAGTTTTTCATCTTTTAGTTCTTTTAATAATTCAATCGCAAGACCACAACCATATCGATTGTCCCATGCTTTTGCTAAAATCTTTTTAGGGTTCGCCATTGGTGTGAAGGGACAAATTGGCACAATTTGATTACCAGGTCGAATACCAATTTTCTTGGCATCTTCTAAATCATCAGCGCCAATATCAATCAACATATTTTTAATATCCATTGGTTTATTCCGTACTTCATCGCTTAGTAAATGTGGTGGAATTGACCCGATGACCCCGACTACTGGTCCACTATCTGTAATAATTTCAACTCGTTGAGCGAGTAACACTTGACTCCACCATCCACCCAGCGGTTGAAAACGTAGCATGCCATTCTCAGTAATTTGCGTCACCATAAAACCAACTTCATCCATATGACCCGCCACCATAATACGCGGACCATTTTCATCGCCTTTTTTTAATCCGAAAATTCCACCTAAATGATCTTGAACGATCTCATCTGTGTATTTTTCAAGTTCACTTTTCATAAACTTTCTCATTGCGTGTTCATTACCAGGTGCTCCTGGAAGTTCGGTTAACGTTTTAAATAATTGAAGTGTTTCTGAGTTCAATATTATATCCCCCTAAGTATAAACAGTCTTCCATATTGTAGTTGATTTTTCAGAACATTTCCACCTTTCATTTCGACTGCCGAACTTACAGGTAAACAAGATACCCTGTACGCCCTTTGCAGTTATGGTAAACTAATAAAAACTCAAAATTGAGGAGGCTTATTTATGAGAGCAAAAGATTTAATGATTGGATTTTCAACAGGAATAGCGGCAGGTTTTTTAATTCGTGAAGTCGCTCATCGAATCGAACCAACCAAGCCCGCTGAACTTGTTTTACATGGCATCAAAGAATCATTTAAAACTGAAGGGCCAATAGATGGATCTTGGATTTACATGAAAGCCGAACCATTTCAACGCCATGCTGTTTCGACGAATGTGTATCGTGGAGGAATCTCTCGAGTACGAGAAGGAGAAGTAGAACAATTTGAATTTTGTGCGGATGCACGAACTGGAACAATTGTCGATCTGGTAAAACTGTAAATTGAGCAGTTCCCTTTTCTGAAGTTCGAGTATTTTTTCCAAACTAATTTTAAAAGATTGATTCTTTTCTACACAGAATTGAACATGGTGATTAATATCTCATCATGTCCTTAATAACTCTCATAGTACGTGATCTTATTTTATCGTTTGGCACATTTTTCAAAATAATTCGGTTCCATGTTTTTGTTCAACATTCTAAAATAACTCAGCGTGATTGTTGTTAATCCTGCGTTGACTCATTGCAGGATTGCTCCATAATTTCAATCATAAAGGCTGAATGTGAAGGGGGCTTTCTTAACCTTCACATTCAGCCTTTAATGATATCGAAACTTTTTTTGAGTGAGTTTAATTAAACACTGAGATAGGTACTAATTTCTAGAACGTTCGACTTTAGAAATCATTTCTTTGCCGGTTTCGTCCCATTTAACCAACCGATATAATGCATCGTGATAGAAAATAAAAGAATACCCATTTGCTAATGCTTCAGGCATTATTTTTTCTTTAGCAAAAATAGAGGCCATTGGGTAATCGTCAAACGCTAATACCCAAAGTGGATTTTGATGTGCATGCGTCGGCATAATGTCAGCCATATGCAAGATCGTTTCACCATGTTGTTCTAACTTAATGATGCTATGACCTGCACTGTGTCCCCCTGTGTGAATCATGCGGACGCCCGGTAAAACTTCATACTCTTCCTCAAATGTTTCCACTTGAGTTTGAATCGCTTCCCAGTTTTCTTTCCAATATGTATTCCTTGATCGAATGTTGGGATTGCGTACTTCATTCCACTCGATTGATGATAAAATAATTTTTGCATTTGGAAATGTCGAAACGAGTTGATCATCTTCCCACTTCGTCAACCCACAAGCATGATCAGCATGCATATGTGTCATCAAAACAAAATCAATCTCTTCAGATAACAAACCTAACGAAGCCAAAGAATCATCGACTTGTGATTGGGTTTGCACTCCATTGTTTCTCAATTGTCGTTCGGTCATTTTATTATACCCAACACCGGTATCAATCAATATATTTTTGCCATTTAACTGAATTAAAATCGGATCTGTGCTTAATTCGATTTGGTTATGCTCATTTACAGGATATTTTTTTGACCAAACCATTTTGGGAACTACTCCAAACATCGCGCCACCATCTAATTGTGTAAATCCTCCATTTAGCCAAGACAACGTCATTTCGTGAAATTTATATTGATCCATTTAATACCCCTCCCCTTTGTTGTAATTTTAGTTTAACAAAAAATGCCACGTCAATCTTTAGATTGCGTGGCATTTTTTGAATTTCTTTAAAAGAAAGGCTATTCCTAATGCTTCCTATACATCCTTAGCAAATGCAACTAGTCTATTTCGTAATAAATTGAGATTCCAAACGATAAATGGGTTGACCTTTCGCAGAGAACTTCTCTTCATACTCTGTCATTATGTTATCTTCTGGCATGTTCACATGTAAATCTAGAGAAACATATTTTAATAACATCCCATATGCAGACATGCTCACCAATGAAAATTCAAATAGTCCACGATTATCTGTCTTAAAATGAACTTCTCCATTATCAATTAATATAGATTCGTATAACTTCAAGAAATCTTCATGAGATAAACGTCTCTTCTCATGTCGGGTTTTTGGCCATGGATCTGAGAAGTTTAAATACACTCGACTAACATCATTCTTTTTAAAGAATTTTGCTAAATGAGCGCCATTTACTTTTAATAACTTCAAGTTAGGCAAGGTTCCCGCTTCAATGGCATTTTCAAGCGCAGATACAATTACACTGTCGTATAACTCAATACCCATGTAATTAATATGTGGGTTTGCTTTTGCCATTCCCGTGACAAATTGACCTTTCCCTGTCCCAACTTCAATATGAAGCGGATTGGTATTTTGGAAGACTTCTCCCCAATTTCCTATATGATCTTCTGGATTTGGTATGACGATATGTGGGTGTGCTGCAATAAAATCTTCTGCCCACGGTTTATTACGCAATCTCATTTGTTTATTCCTACTTTCATACTTACTTTTCGACTTTACATTATCATCGAAGATCCACTAACCGTCAAGTTGAAGTCAGTTTCGTGATTTTCCATTTCTTTGGTTGTACTGAGTATTGATTTGAAACAAGCGGAGTTGTTTGATTGGCAAACTCCCCATCTGTATGCCGATACATGGCTTCATTTGTTGTTAAAGTAAATGATTTAGCAGTCATTTGATGAACTTCTTTAAATGAAGTATGCTTTCCAAAAAAGACCGATGCGAAAACAACTAATAGTTTAAGACGGGACAAATGATGAACGACTATTAATTCAATTTCCCCATCAGTTGGGTTCGACTGTGGTGAAATTTTCATCCCCCCACCATAATAAGGTTGATTACTCACTGTCGCAAACCAGACTTTTTCAAATGTCTGACGATGTGTCGATGTTTCAACCGTTAATGAGAAGTTTTTAAAAGTTACGAGTGTTTTTATTAAAAAGATTGTATATGCCAAACTGCCTAAACTCACTTTATTTAACATCTTTTTCAAAAAGGACTTATTCACTTGATATGCGATATACGCATCAAATCCAATCCCCGCATTATTTACAAAAGTATAACGTTGCTCTTTGGTTTCAATAAATCCAATATCCATATCAATGCTTTCTCGAAGTGATTGCACATAGCTGTTCAGTTCCGTTGCATGCTTAAATGATGGAAATCCACGACAGAAATCATTTCCAGAACCAGCACCAATGACACCGACGATACAATTTGTGCAGTCAAGTACACCTTCAATGACTTCATGTACAGTACCGTCTCCTCCAAATGCAATGAGTAAATGTTCTTCTCCAGCCTTTGCACACTGTCTTGCGATTGCCGTTGCGTCTTTGGGGCAAGAGGTCATCCGAAGTTCATACGGAAAGTCTAAATTTTCCTGAAATTTCTCCCAGCGCTTTAGTGATTTGCCATTACCTGCTTGTGGATTCACAATGAAA
>JBFGKX010000192.1:0-4399 GCA_041576455.1 Paenisporosarcina sp.
AACCCGCTCATCGTTCATATTGGTGAAACAGACCAAATTCTGAATTATGTTACTTCGATTCCGGAGAAGGCTCAAAAATGTATAAACGCATTTTGGCCAGGACCATTAACGCTTATCTTAAATGCGAAACCGAACACGTTCGCTGCCAATGTAACTGCAGGATTATCAACAGTCGGTTTACGAATGCCTGATCACCCAGTTGCACTTGAACTCCTTCAATTGTTAGGTCAACCAGTTGCTGCGCCGAGCGCCAATCGAAGTGGAAAGCCAAGTCCTACGACGGCTCTTCATGTGGCAAAAGATTTAAATGGTCGAATTCCATTGATTTTAGATGGAGGTGCTACTGGCATCGGACTAGAATCAACGGTCGTTGATTTTACGGTTGATCCCCCAGTAATTCTTCGTCCAGGAGGCGTTACAGCAAATATGCTCAAAGCAGTGATTGGACAAGTCATTGAACCTAACTTACTGAAAGTGGATGATGCAACAGTACCACGAGCACCAGGGATGAAGTACGCTCACTATGCACCGGATGCTCCAGTGTATTTAATTCAGCCAAACCTTGATGCAGTGGCACAAGCCATTACGTCAATTCGAGAAAATCAACAAACCGTCGCCTTATTAGCTCCGGATGATTATCAGTCAGTACAAGCAGATTGGTTCTTCTCGTTTGGCAATCAACATAAACTTGAAGCTTCTGCTCATGATTTATATGCTCACTTACGTGCATGCGATGAAACCACAGCTGATATCATTCTTGTAACCGTTCCAGAAAAGACTGGTATGGGTGCCGCAATTTATAATCGATTAGAAAAAGCGGCAGACGCTAAGTGGTGGGAATCCTAAACTCTTCCTTTTTTGCATAAGCTAATAGCAATGCAAGAGAGGGGAGGTTTTTTATTGCCTGCTGAATTGATCGCTGGCCTTTTAACGGCATTAGATGTAGTTGCTTTGTATAGCGTCTTGCCAAAAATTAGGTTTCCACTAATCCTCGCCATTTGGACAGGATTACTACATATCATTTTCCCGCTTCTTGGGTTTTTGACTGGAGAATGGGTGACATCCATCATTATTGAAGGTGGGCGACTCCTCTCTAGTATTTTACTATTTTTGACAGGTGTTCATTTATGTCTACAACATCCACAGGTGAAACCTTCCCTTATTCCTCCCGTATTGCTGGCTGTCATTGTCAGTTTAGATACCTTTTCAGTAAGCTTATCTTTTGGTATGCTTCATTTACAAAGGTGGTTGTTCTTATTAAGTGCTGGCTTTTTCGCATTGACGTTTTCCTATCTTGCGCTAAAAAGCAAACTAATTAAAGGACCCATCCTGACTCGCATTTCTGGAGTATGTCTCATCATCATGGGAATGCTCACTTTGCTGAATAAATGAGGGATACACATGAATATTTATTTTGTTTGTACAGGAAATACATGCCGAAGCCCGATGGCAGAAGCATTATTACAGGCTAAGATTCAAGAAGAATTGCAAGTTCGTTCGGCCGGTATTTACGCCATGACTGGTGGAGACATTTCTCAAAATGCTAAACAAGTTATCCGTGATGCGGGAATTGAGTACTCGCATTATTCGCGCCAAGTAAGTGAAACAGATATACGCTGGGCAAATCTTGTTTTAACGATGACGTCTGCACATAAACAGCTACTCATGCAAGCTTTTCCATTTGCAGCGGATAAAATTTTTACGTTAAAAGAATACGTTCGCCCATATGGTTCACTAGATGTGTCCGACCCATTTGGGGGAGATGTTTATACATATCGTCAAACCTTTCAAGAGCTCAGCCTGCTCACAAATGACTTGCTTAATAAAATAAAAAACGTTTAAGTACAGCTTGCTTATTAAAGAAGCTGTATTTTTACATAACTGCAATCGAAAGAAAACCCGATATACGGACAATGAAGGCGTTGACCGCTAACGGAACTCCCCATGTCACAATCCGTGCATGGGATGTTGCTCTTCTCTCGAGGTCTAACTGAAAGCGCCATTTCGCACCTCCGCTTCAGAAACTCATTCGAAAAGAGGTTTTCAATTCGTTTCTTCTAGCACCTGAGTCGAGCTAAATTGGCGCTTTGCTCTTTTCTTATTAAAAATGGTAAGATGAATTGGAGTATTAATAGAAATGAGGGACTAGTATGAACATTGCGATTTCATCAGATCATGGCGGCAATAATTTGCGCAAAGAGATTACCTCTTTACTTGACGAACTAGGACACAATTTTCAAGATTTCGGACCACAAACCAGTGATTCAGTCGATTATCCAGACTATGCAACACCAGTTTCAGAAGGCGTAGCATCAGGGAAATTTGACCGTGGCATATTAATATGTGGAACTGGAATTGGGATGTCAATTGCAGCAAATAAAATAAAAGGCATACGTTGTGCATTAGTTCACGATGTATTTAGCGCGAAAGCAACACGAGGACATAATGATTCTAATATACTAGCAATGGGAGAACGAGTTGTTGGCGGAGGGTTAGCACGAGAAATCGTCAAAACATGGCTAGAAGGCGAGTTCGAAGGCGGACGTCACGAACGTCGAATCTCAAAGCTTACTGAACTTGAAAACAAATAGAGGAGTTTGGTCATATGGATGCAACTACGATATGGCAGTCGCAACTCGAACAATTGTTAGAAGAGTTTGCGACTCAAGTCACGTTCACACCAGGTCAACTAGTCGTCATTGGCTGCTCGACTTCTGAAATTGTCGGCAAACGAATTGGTTCAGCTGGTGGAATGGAAGTAGCAGAAAGTTTATTCGAACCATTACGCTCATTTGCAAAAAAGTATGATCTCCACTTAGCTTTTCAAGGGTGCGAGCACATAAATCGAGCTTTAACGATGGAACGACACTCGGCGCAAGCTTTTGGATTAGAACTCGTGTCTGTGATTCCTGTTCAAAAAGCAGGGGGTTCCATGTCTGCCTTTGCCTATACACATTTTGCAGATCCGGTTGTTGTTGAGAATGTGCAAGCACACGGAGGCATTGATATTGGACAAACGCTTATTGGCATGCACATTAAACCAGTAGCTGTGCCAATTCGTACGTCCATTAAACAAATTGGGGAAGCGATTGTCACGCTCGTAACGACCCGGCCGAAACTGATTGGCGGGGAACGAGCAGTTTACAAAAAATAATCTACATAAAGGGGATATGGACACATGGAGAAGATTGCTGCGCAAGATCCAGCGGTGTTTGAAGCAATGAAAGCCGAGAAAACACGTCAACAAGGAAACATTGAACTAATTGCCTCTGAGAACTTTGTTTCAGAAGCAGTAATGGAAGCTCAAGGGTCTGTATTAACCAACAAATATGCAGAAGGATACCCTGGGAAACGTTATTACGGTGGCTGTGAACATGTTGATATCGTAGAGAATATTGCACGTGATCGATTAAAAGAAATTTTTGGTGCGGATCACGCGAACGTGCAACCCCATTCAGGTTCACAAGCAAATATGGCTGTTTACATGACAGCACTTGAACAAGGTGACACGGTATTAGGCATGAACTTATCCCATGGTGGTCACTTAACGCACGGTTCTTCTGTTAATTTCAGTGGCATCCAATACAACTTTGTTGAATACGGTGTAGATGAAGTGACGGAAACAATTAACTACGAGGAAGTTCGAGAGAAAGCCTTACATCATCAACCTAAAATGATCGTTGCGGGGGCGAGTGCATATTCACGAACGCTTAATTTTGAGAAGTTCCGTGAAATTGCTGATGAAGTGGGCGCATATTTAATGGTAGATATGGCACATATCGCTGGGTTAGTTGCTGCAGGTGAACATCCTAATCCAGTCCCACATGCTCACTTTGTTACATCAACCACACACAAAACACTTCGCGGTCCACGTGGAGGCTTAATTTTAACAACTGAAGAATTTGCGAAGAAAATTGATAAAACAATTTTCCCTGGAATTCAAGGGGGGCCCTTAATGCATGTCATTGCTTCAAAAGCAGTGGCATTTGGAGAAGCTCAACAGCCTGAATTCAAGACCTATATTCAACAAGTCGTGAAAAATGCGAAGGCATTAGCGAACTGTTTAATTGATGAAGGAATTGATGTAGTTTCAGGTGGAACAGATAACCACTTATTGCTTATTAATTTACGTTCATTAAATATAACGGGCAAAGTGGCAGAAAAAGTGTTGGATGAAGTTGGGATTACGGTAAACAAAAATACTATTCCTTTTGACAAAGAAAGTCCATTTGTGACTTCGGGGATCCGTATTGGAACGCCAGCTGTCACATCACGTGGGTTTAAAGAAGAAGAAATGAAAGAAATTGCTACTATAATGGCTAAACTATTAAAAAATCACGAAGATGATGCAGTTCTAAAAGAAGCGTCCGACCGTGTAGCGACTTTGACTTCTAAATTC
>JBFGKX010000193.1:0-4371 GCA_041576455.1 Paenisporosarcina sp.
AAAAGGCTTTATATTATTGTGAAATACAAATCTTAAATTTTGTCAAAATACAATGGTTTTTAAAAGTTTTTTTCTAATTGTGACAGATTAATGAATGTTAAGAATATTTACACAATGTGACAATTTTTTACAAAGTTAATTAGGTATGATGTCTCTTGTGACCATTTGATTGTTGAATAAATAAGGAAACAATCATCGTTAATTATTAAAAAAGGACTGATAAGAAGATGTACAGCAAAATGATTTTATTAAGACAAATTAAGATGAAGAAAAGAAATATGTATCAAAAGGCAAAGCTTTTTGGTTTTACGCATGCGAGCGTAGTAGCATGCAGCCAAGAGCTCGATACATTGCTGAATAAATATCAAGGTATACATTGATATTGAAACGAACGATTTTAAGTATCAATTTAAATCAGCACCGCATATATAGTGGAAAAGATCTTAATTGCTCATAGGCTTTTAAGATCTTTTTTATGTCAAATTCAATAGTAGTTATTGTTTGATTATGTCGCAAAGGTAGCCATGAGAAAATGAATTTTTTTAAAGCTCTATTAGAAGATATCGTCAGTGGAAGGAAAAGCTTCGAAACATGAACGTTGGTTTCAATGAAAATCAACTGTTAGGTTTAGCAATGGCATAAATTTAGTTGTAATACTTTTAAATTTAGTTGTAATTTTTATAGGTTTAGTTGTAATTTTACTAGATTTAGTTGTAATTTTGTTAATATGAGCTCTGTTATGGACTGTGTTTATTGGAAAGGCATTAACAGCAATACATAATGGAACTGTTTAATTGGGAATGAGCAATGAAAACCCAGCAACGCTAGTCGTTGCTGGGTTTTACATATTTTTACTTATTCAAATTGCAGTTGAAATTTTTCAGGGACGACTACTGGTGGTTTACGATCTAATAAGTGGAGCACTAACTGCGATACTAATGCCCCAGGACCTAAAGCTTGTCCCACGCTAATTGTCGGGATTGTTTTTTTAGCAAGTAATTCTTCCAGCATTTCTTCGGTCACATAACTTGGTAAATAACTTGCGTATTGAGATGCTGGGAAAGTAATCCCTTTTAATTGTTCAATCTTGAGATGTGCAGGAATGCCTAGATACTCTTCAATATTCATTCCATTTGGTGAGAATGTGAGTACTGATGTGCCAAATCCTAACGCTACCGCCGTGATGATATACAATCCCTTTTCTCGAGCAGCACGATGTAGAGCGACTGCTTCTGGAAAACAAAAATAGTCAATTGCATCAATGACATAATCGACATCTTGTAGAAAAGCATCGGCATTCTCCTCATTCACACCTTGTGTAAACCTCGTAATTTCAAGTTCAGGGTTAATGGTGAGTAAGTGGTCGCTTAGTGCATCAACTTTTAGTTGTCCAACCGTATTAAAATTCGCGGCACATTGTCGATTAATGTTTGATACATCAAATATATCTGGATCTGCTAACACTAATTTACCGACGCCCATTCTTGCTAATAATTCTGCGGAAAATCCGCCAATACAGCCACAACCAGCAATCGCTATTTTAGTGTTCTGTAACTGATGAATTTCCATTTCTGATAAGATGCCTAGGTTTCTTGAAAATTGTTCTTTAATCATTATTTGGATACCTCCATAATCGGATTTTCATAGTTCACAATAAAATCATAAAGTTTAGGTTTTGTATGTTTAAAAACTAGGACGCCTGCATTTATATCAATTACACATGGAATGGAAACAGAGCCTAGATATACTTTTGGTTCACCAATTACTTTGAACACTGGGCCGAAAACACGATCTAAATACCTATACACCCGTTCATCAATGCAACAAACCCAATGAGTGATTCTATTTTGCAGGGAATATTGGAATACGGTTCGAATCAAATCCATCCCTACTTCATGTTGTGGCATTTTTGTAAATGCACTGAATTCAGCGTAGCTATTTTTTTCTAATTTTTGAAGCTTTCGTATCTCTAAATCATATATCTTAAAGTTTTCCAATGTCGGTAATTCAAGCAGAGGTTTGAATATTAATCTAGTAACGCCTACAATTTTATCGACCTCATCGTCTTGTGCAACAAAATACAAAGATTTTTCCTCATATGGATCTACTTCATCTTCTAGAAGGAAACCAACTTCACTGTAACGGTCGCGATGTAATTGAATTGCTTCCTCTCTTAATTGACTAATTGCTACCCCGAAATGATACTTTTTACCTGTTCTCATGAGTAAAACTCCCCTTTTATAAAATAGTTTGTTACGTTATAACTATATAAGAAGAGGCGGAATATTTCATGAATGGTTTTTATTCGACAATTTTTTTATAAACAATCGTGCAAGAATGCTACAATGAAACTACATATATATTGGGGAGTCTAAAAATGGTAGAATTTGAACAAAAACTTTTAAATCAATATTTTCATGAACATCGTTCAAAAATCACAATAAATTTAGTGAAAATAATTACCATTTTTCTTTTAATTAGCTCAGCGTGGAATCTGTTATTTTTGATTTTGAATGTGCCTTATTCTCGAGCAAATCTACCTATTCTTTTGCTTTGTTTAGGAATTATTTTGGTTGGTGCTATCTCTTTATATCGAAAGAATATTAATTCCAAGTTTTTACAATATTTATTTTTATTGTATTGTGCATTTTTAGTGCTCTGTTTATATTTTGGATCTGGGTATACCGAATCTTGGACCTATTTTTTATTTATGCCATTGCTTGCAGGTATTTATGGAGAGCGGCTCCTATTAATTTATTACTCACTTTTCGGGGGAGTCCTTCTCACGTTTGTCTCAATTCAATACCCAACGAGTCAATACATTGTGGATAGCATTGATATTTCAAATCGAATATTGATTTACATCATCTTAGCGAGTTTAAGTTTCCTTATTTTAAATGTTTTTCACCGCATCTATTTTAAACAAGTAGACATGGTGACAAAATCGATGGAAAAAACCATCGAACAAGTCGTGAATAGTTTTATCGTGTCCATTGAAGCAAAGGACTTGTACACATTTGGTCATAGTGAACGGGTGAGCAAATATGCGGTGGAACTTGCTAAGCATTTACCTGAATATCAAGATAAACAAGAGCTTCGCAAGCTCCGACTAAGTGGTCTTCTGCATGATATAGGGAAAATAAATATCCCTGAAACCATTCTCACCAAAGCAGGGAAATTATCCGATGAAGAATTTGAACAAATTAAAACACATCCGGTAGTTGGGGCTCGCATGTTAGAAAAAATTGACGGATTGCATGAATTGAAAAATGGTGTGCTCTATCATCATGAAAGATGGGATGGAAAAGGGTATCCCTCTAAACGTAAAGGATTAGAAATTCCACTAAGTGCACGGATTTTAGCAATTGCAGATGCTTTTGATGCAATGACAACTACACGATCTTACCGAAAACAAATGGCCTTTGACGTAGCATTTAAGCAATTACATGAAGGGAAAGGAACACAATTTGATCCTGAATTAATTGATGTTTTATCGTCTTTGCAGTTGAACTTTAAAAAGGTGTATAACGAATCGAATGATCCCATCAAAGAGTTTGAAACACTCACTGATTTTCTGTAAGAGTTCCAACATGAACAAATGAATTAACGATTTGTGTTAATATGGGATTTCCGTAAAGAATGATTCAAAGGTTATTAATTTTTAAATGAGAAATACTAAATTTTTATAAAATCTAGAATTCCTAATTAGAACGGAATTGTAGGTTTATCTAATCGAGGATGAATGAAAAAAGCGGCTGCACATTTTTGTGCAAGCCGCTTCAAACTGTAGACAAACAATAAAATAATGAATATAACTGTATCCGATAGAAAAAGAGCGTGTACAAGAACCTGTTGAATTCCTTTGCTGCTGACGCGTTTCGCGGGCACGGCTTCAGTCTCCTCGTCACTAGAAAAACGTTGCTCCTGTATCGCTTCGCTAGCTTCGTCGCAAAGGAATTGTGAAAAACTTACATTCGCACAATTCGTTGACTGCGGGGCCTTCAGCTCGTGCTGTTCCCGCTGAAAAGATATTAAATTCAATACCTTTGCGACGAGTAACCGCAGGAAAGATATTGGTCAAATAACCAATACCTTTGCGACGAGTAACCGCAGGAGCACATGTTTCGCCGCCTCCACTCCAATCTACAGAGTTATCTTGTGTAAGCGTATCTCTTCATGATATTTCAGTAGTAAGATGGTCGGCTATTTCTGAAGACTCCTGCGGAAAAACGAGACAAGCTAGTCCCCACAGGCTCATCTGTCATAGACAGCTGAGCTGAGGAGGCTAGCGTTTCTTCCGCGGAAAGCGAAAGAAATAGCCGACCATCATCTTTTCAAATGAGTGCAAAAGATATGAATACGAATTTTTAT
>JBFGKX010000194.1:0-4304 GCA_041576455.1 Paenisporosarcina sp.
GGCGCTTCTTCTGCTAAAGCATCTGCTGGAACTTCCGCTACGATTTCGCCTTGATGAAGCAATCGGAGTTTTTTATCACCTGTTACATGTCCTACAGCAACTGCATCTAAATCGTACTTCTCGAAAAGCTTTACAATTTCATCTTCACGACCTTTTGTCACGACAATTAACATACGTTCTTGTGATTCTGAAAGCATCATTTCATAAGCAGTCATACCAGTTTCACGTTGAGGTACGTGATCCAAGTTCATTTCAATTCCAAAGCCTGCTTTAGAAGCCATTTCAGCAGAAGATGAAGTTAAGCCAGCAGCCCCCATATCTTGAATACCTACTAAAGCATCTGATTTCACAAGTTCCAGACACGCCTCAAGTAAAAGCTTCTCCATGAAAGGGTCTCCCACTTGAACAGCAGGGCGTTTTTCTTCAGACGTTTCACTTAATTCTTCAGATGCAAAAGTGGCACCATGAATCCCATCACGTCCTGTTTTAGCCCCTACATACATAACCGTATTGCCAACACCAGAAGCAACACCTTTTTGAATGTCTGCATGATTAATTAACCCTACACACATCGCATTCACTAATGGATTGCCCGCGTAACAATCATCAAATTGCACTTCTCCACCAACAGTTGGAATGCCAATACAGTTGCCATACCCTGCAATGCCTGCAACCACTTCTTCAAACAAATAACGAACACGCGGACTTGTTAATTCTCCAAAGCGCAAAGAATTTAATAGCGCGATTGGACGTGCGCCCATCGAAAAAACATCACGAATGATCCCACCCACACCCGTTGCCGCCCCTTGATAAGGTTCAATAGCGGATGGGTGATTATGAGATTCCATCTTGAAGACGACAGCTTGTCCATCCCCGATATCGACGATTCCTGCTCCTTCACCTGGTCCTTGAAGAACACGTGGTCCCGTCGTCGGAAACTTACGGAGAATCGGCTTTGAGTTTTTATACGAACAATGTTCCGACCACATAACAGAGAATAAGCCCGTTTCTGTGTAGTTCGGTTGTCGTCCTAAAATTTTCTCAACCATCTCAAACTCTGAATCTGACAACCCCATTTGCGCGTAAAGTTTTTGTTCTTTAATTTGTTGTGGATTTGGTTCAAGCATGACTAACATGAGCTTCCCTCCATTGTTTCACGATAGATTTAAAGAGTGCTAACCCATCTGCACCGCCAATCAATTCATGAACGGCACGTTCTGGGTGTGGCATCATCCCTAAAACATTTCCTCGTTCATTAACAATTCCTGCAATGTCGTCTACACTGCCGTTTGGATTATCGTGCGTATATGTGAAAACAATTTGATTGTTCGCTTTTAATGAAGCCAGTGTTTCTGCATCACAAGTATAGTTTCCTTCGCCATGAGCAATTGGAATTTGAATGACTTTCCCTTTTTTATATGCACTTGTAAACATCGTGTTAGGGTTTTCAACTGTTAACTCAACCATCCGACACATGAATTTCAAATTTTTATTACGTAGTAATGCCCCTGGTAAGAGACCCGCTTCCGTTAAAATTTGAAACCCATTACAAATTCCTAGTATGGGTTTCCCTGCTTCGGCAGCTTTTTTCACTTCGTTCATGACATTAGAGAATTGAGCAATCGCACCGCAACGTAAATAATCACCGTAAGAGAATCCACCTGGCAACAGGATTCCGTCATATCCACTCAAGTCTGTTGCATCGTGCCATACATAATCTACTTCTTCACCAAGTTCATCCTTAATGGCGTGATACATATCTAAATCACAGTTAGATCCAGGGAATACGAGGACTGCAAACTTCATTTGCTGACAGCCTCCTCGACATCGTACCGATAATCTTCAATCACTGTGTTGGTTAGGAGTTTTTCACACATTTCTTTTACCACCACATCTAGTGGTCGTTTAGAATCATCCACTTGAAGCTCTAAGTATTTTCCAATGCGCACATCTGCCACTTCTTGATATCCCATCGTATGAAGGGCTCCCTTAACAGCTGAACCTTGTGGGTCTAAAACACTTTCACGCAGCGTTACATAGATTTTCACTCTTTTCATTGTGGAAGTCCTCCTAGACGAGATAGTATGATTTCATATGCATCTGTTATTTTCCCTAAATCTTTGCGAAACACGTCTTTGTCCAACTTTTGTTTTGTTTTTTCGTCCCATAAGCGGCATGTATCCGGTGAGATTTCATCAGCAAGCAAGATATTGCCTTCTCCATCTCGACCAAATTCTAGTTTGAAGTCTACTAAGATGACACCAATTTCTTTGAAGAATTGAGTTAATACATCGTTCACGCGTAAGCCCTTTTCATAAAGCGTCTGTACTTCTTCATGAGTTGCGATGTTTAATAGTTCAATATGTTCCTCAGTAATGAGTGGATCCCCAAGGTCATCGTCTTTGTAATAAAATTCAACGATTGGGCGTGCAAGTTCAATTCCCTCCTCAAGTCCAAGACGATTTGCCAAACTCCCTGCAGCAAATTGTCTTACAACGACTTCAATTGGTATAATCTCAACTTTTTGCACTACCTGCTCATGGTCCGATAATTGTTTGATAAAATGAGAATCAATTCCAACATCTTTCAATTTTTCAAATATTAATGAGGTAATGCGATTATTTAACGTTCCTTTTCCAGCAATTTCTGCTTTCTTTTCACCGTTAAATGCAGTTGCACTGTCTTTGTATTCCACAAAAAGAATGTCCTTTTCACCTGTTGCAAATAATCGCTTCGCCTTACCTTCATACAAAAGTTGACCTTTTTCCACGTGTATTCCCCCGATCAATTTAGTCCGAGACGCTCAAAAATCATGTCGACATGTTGAATATGGTAGTTATAGTCAAAGCAATCATCTAATTCTTCTTTATTTAAATGGGCTGTAATTTTTTCATCTTTATCCACTACATCGCGGAATGATATTTGGTTTTCCCAAGCTTCCATAGCACAAGGTTGAACCGTATCATAAGCTTCTTCACGAGCTAATCCTTTGTCAATTAGAGCCAGAAGTACACGTTGAGAATAAATCAAACCAAGTGTGCTATTCATATTGCGAATCATATTGTCTGGGAACACCGTTAAGTTTTTAATAATATTTCCGAAACGATTCAGCATATAGTTCAAAGCAATTGTCGCATCCGGTAAAATGACGCGTTCAGCTGAAGAATGTGAAATATCACGTTCATGCCACAATGATACATTCTCATAAGCAGTTAACATGTATCCACGAATCAATCGTGCAAGACCAGTCATATTTTCAGAACCGATAGGATTGCGTTTATGGGGCATCGCTGAAGAGCCTTTTTGCCCTTTAGCAAATGATTCCTCCACTTCACGTGTTTCAGATTTTTGCAGTCCGCGAACTTCTGTCGCAAATTTCTCAACAGATGTTGCGATTAATGCAAGTGTGCTCATATATTGAGCATGACGATCTCGTTGAAGCGTTTGCGTTGAAATCGGCGATGCTTCAAGACCTAAATGGTCACATACATATTTTTCAACAAATGGATCAATATTTGCATAAGTGCCAACTGCTCCAGACATTTTCCCAGTTTCAATTGATTTTGCTGCCGCTTCAAAACGTTCAACATTTCGTTTCATTTCTTCATGCCATAATGCAAGCTTTAAACCAAACGTTGTAGGCTCTGCATGGACACCGTGAGTACGCCCCATCATAACTGTAAGTTTATGTTCTTTTGCTTTATTTGCTAAAATCTCGACAAAGTTATTTAAATCTTTTCGAAGAATTTCATTTGCTTGTTTAATAATAAATGACAGTGCTGTATCTACCACGTCAGTTGATGTAAGCCCATAATGTACCCATTTCCGTTCATCTCCAAGAGTCTCAGATACGGCACGAGTAAATGCAACTACATCATGGCGTGTCTCTTGTTCAATTTCTAAAATGCGGTTCACATCAAAAGATGCATTTGCACGTATCTTAGCCACATCTTCTTTTGGAATATCTCCTAATTCTGCCCATGCTTCACATGCTAAAATTTCAACTTCTAACCACGCTTGGTATTTGTTTTGTTCTGTCCAAATCGCTCCCATTTCTGGGCGTGTATAACGTTCTATCATATTATTGTCTCCTTCTATTCTGACCAAATGCCAGAATTCTCGATTTCTTGTAATGTTTTGTTTATATCATTTGTTAATATCGTCACGTGCCCCATTTTCCGTTTGGCTTTGGCTTCTTCTTTTCCATATAGATGAATGGACCAATTTGGATATTTGGATATGGCGTTTGAGACGCCCATAACATGTTCTCCTAAAATATTTACCATCACTGTTGGTTGGTGTAA
>JBFGKX010000195.1:0-4279 GCA_041576455.1 Paenisporosarcina sp.
GTGGAAATATAGCTTGTTCAGTGGTATCATTTGGGGAAGTAATCTTCGGATTGCACATAAAAATCGTCCTTTCTCTAATGGTGGTGTGGTAACTCCCATTTTACAGAAATGGACGATTTTTTTGTATCATTTTTTGTTCCAGAACGGTTGATCGGCATGGAGACGGCGACTCCTGCGGGAACAGCGCGTGGTGAAGACGGCGCAGCCGGCTGAGGCCGTGCCCGCGGAAAGCGTCCGTCGGAATGGACATCAGCCATTTCTCATAAATGCAAAAAGGGGCTGCCCCTTTTTAGATTATAGACAATAGAAGATTCATGTATTTAGAGTTAAAACTAGTTGATTTCTGATTTTTTGTACCTTATTTAATAAATGAAAACCGAGTTCTTTTACACACACTTATCTAACTTACATGACATGTTCTTCAAAATATTCCGCGTGTTTTACCTGAGCAAAAAGACGTTGAAATTCTTCTGCTTCGTTTTTATCTATTCCAAAATAAGCAATTTCCGAACCGTACTGACCAATTTCAATAATTTGAATTCCCTCTTTATAAAAAAATACAGTAAACCATTTTAATCCGCCGTTTTCATCAATTGAATGATTGCGTAAGTAATTCCGGTTTTCATTATTTAGGGTGATTGTAAATGACTTGACAAGACCTTGATCTTCCAATTGTGCAGCAATTGGTGATAACTCTTGAATATGAACATTCTCTTCTTTCCAACAATGAATTTCAATTGAAGCAAAATCAGTCGTATATGTATCCCAAAGCTTTTCCCAATAAGATACATCTAGTGGCACGGATGATTTATGATTCGTTTGTGTCGTTTCTAAATTAATACGAATATGTTTCATTTGATTTCAACCACCCTGTCCTCTCATCCAAGTCGATAAATCTCTGACAATTTGCATGTTAATATTGGTTGGGAAAAAATGAGTATGCTCTTTAAAATAACTTGTCGTAACATTTTTCCTAGCTTTGTTAAGTGCCATTTCTAATCGTCTCGCATGTTCAATCCCTACATTTTGATCCTTTTCTCCATGAATTATTAATACTGGAACCTCAATTTCATGGAGATGGGCAAATGGTTGTCGTTCCTCATAGAGTAGCGGACACTTAGTCGGACTCCCTCCGATGACGCGTTTCATCATTCTCCGCATATCAGTTCTTTCTTCATAAGTAAGTACCATATCTGCAACGCCAGCCCAAGTAACAAAGGATGTAATATCCTTACGTGAAATCGCAGTCCATAGTCCCATAATTCCTCCACGTGAAAATCCAAATACATGAATTCGAGAGGAAATGAGAAATTGTTTTAGTACATCCACTCCAATAATGGCATCATAACGATCTTTCCCAACAAATTCATCGTGCCCTTCCCCACCTCGATTTCCCCGGTAATACGGAGCAAATACAATAAATCCTTGTGAGGCAAATTGAGCTATACGGGCAGGTCGAACCATGCCAATACTTTGAATTCCACCTCGTAAGTATAAGAAACCTTCATAATGGCCGGGTTTTTTGGGTTGTGCTAACAATCCTTTGACTCTAACTCCACATGACCAATACACAATTTCAGTTAACTTAATTGTTGAATTCGGACTCGGGTATGGGCGTTTTCGGTCAATCGTTCCGTCTGCTTTCATCACTCATCACCTGTTCTAGCATTTTTGCCATTCCGGCATCTCTCATATGAAAACTAAGATTCGTTGATTCTTTAAATTCTTTCAATGTCATCCAAACAGGTCCTTCTGTCTCATATTTCTTCACATCGGGTTCTATAGCCAAAACCGTTGCACGAAAAACAGATTTACAAAAAGGATTACTATCATGAACCATATACTCTGCGAACCATTCAAGATTAGTTAGAATTGCACCCGTCTCTTCATATGATTCCCGTTTTACAGCATCTTCTAACGTCTCAAATTTCTCTACTTTTCCTCCAGGAAATTCAAGTCCTCTTTTTGGGTTTCTAGTAAGCAACCACTTCTTATTTTTATTTGCTAACACTAACACGTGTTTTGTAGGAATAGGAAAAGTATTTTTTTCAAAAGATAACGTAACTTTGATTCCGTGCTGATCTATAAAAGAAAACATACCTGCTACACTCCTTTTAATTAGTGTAGCGAAGGCATGCTGTGCATTCAACTATAATAAGGCATCGTTTCAATTTGCTGTTTTGCTTCCTCATTCCCATATTCATGAATGACGGCATACAATTTTTTTAACCTTAAATCAACGCCATCATTATCACGATCTAAATGATACGGAATATAAGGTAAGTGCGCTCGCCAAAAACCTTGCCACTCAAATTGTTCTTTTTGTTCAAACAATTGATCAAGGACTGTTAAAACTTCTGGTTCCGCTTCAATTTCGTATTCCCAAGGTGAATCCTCCGGATGTAAATAATAGCGGTGATGACTAACAGAAACAAATATTTTTGGCATGATTTCACCTCCTTCGTTTAGCTTGTCACGATTAAGCGAAATCATGTATTAAGAATAACCTATTTAAAAAAGCAAATTCCTAAGAAGGAATTTGCTCACGTAATTAATGATTGGGTTCACCTAAAAATGCATTGAGCATCCATTGATGTTTTTCAATTGATTGATAAACAGCATTTAAAACATCTTCCGTCATATCATCTTCATCTTTTGCAGCTTCTTCCATGCCTTTTTTCAAAGATTTCATTATTTTATCAAAATCTTGAACAACCGATTCGACCATTTGGTTCGCTGTTTCTTTCCCTGTTGCTTCGTCCACATCGGAAATCTCTAAATGCTCTTTTAACGTAGCTACAGGTTTACCACCTAACGTTAACAAACGCTCTGCGATTTCATCCATATGAAGAGTGATTTCATTATATAATTGTTCAAACTTTTCATGTAATGTGAAGAATTGAGGTCCTTTTACATACCAATGAAAGTTATGTAATTTTGTATACATAACGGACAATGTAGCCACTTGTTTATTTAGTTCTTGATTTAATTCTATTGACATAAAAACTTCACTCTCCTAATTTAATTTAAGTTGCTTTCCTTTCAATTTACCACCATCTTACCTACAATAAACATAACAAAGACAGTTAGGAGCAGACATCGTACTTGAGAGGTTCAAATCTTTGTCTAAACAATTTATTAAACTTTGTCATATATTTACCATCTTCTCCTAACTGCATACATGAAAAATTAAAAATTGTGAGGTTGTCCTATGAAAATAATCGTTATTGGGTTTTTTCGGTTTTATCAAAAATTTATCTCCCCTTTAAAACCTCCTAGCTGCCGATTTTATCCTACGTGTTCTCATTATGGCGTTGAAGCTGTAGAGAAGCATGGAGCGTTAAAAGGAATATATTTAGCTGTGAAACGTATTTTACGATGCCACCCATTTGATGAAGGAGGATTTGATCCAGTGCCTGAAGAATGGCCAAAAAAGAAGTGACTGAATTAAAGTCACTTCTTTTTTTAATCTCTTGTGTTTTACTGACGTTTCTTGTATGATAAATAAGTTCTAAATACAAACAGTAATCGTTACTGTTTATAAGGAGTTAATTATGAAAAATAAGTTTTTATTCATTAGTTTATCCATGCTACTCGTAGTATTTATAACTGCCTGTAATCAAGAAATAACTAATACCACTGATTTGAAGCCTACAACAGATTTGAACACTACAGAGGCAATATCTGTTTATACAACAGTCTATCCTTTAACTTACTTTACCGAACGCATTGGCGGTGACTTTGTTCAAGTTCAATCCATTTATCCAGCAAATTCAAATGAACATACGTTTGAACCAACACAAAAAGATATGATGGCTTTAGCAGATGCAGATCTATTCTTTTACATTGGATTAGGCCTCGAAGGTTTTGTGAAGAATGCACAAAAAACTTTAGTGAATGAAGAAGTTACCATGATTTCCACATCTGATACTGTAGCAGATAAAGACCTATTGACTTTAGCAGAAGATGAAGATGAACATGAAGAAGAAGAATCATCTGAATTGGAAAGTCATAGTGAGCACGATCACGGCAAAATTGATCCACATTTATGGCTATCACCCAAAATAAGTGTAAAACTTGCCTTATCCATTAAAGAATCACTCATTAAAAAAGACCCTCAAAATGAAGCGTTTTATACAACAAATTATGAAAACTTAGTAAAAGAACTTAATGAATTAGATTCTAAATTCACCACAATGTCTGAGTCATCTGAAAATAAATTGTTTTTTGTATCTCATGCAGCTTTTGGGTATTTAGCCAAGGAATATAGCTTAGAACA
>JBFGKX010000196.1:0-4275 GCA_041576455.1 Paenisporosarcina sp.
AAAACAAATCCCCCATTACAGGTAGATTGATGTCTACCTGTAATGGGGGATTTCAGTTTATAAGGCTTTCTTTTTTAGCGTTAAACGTTGGGGGAAAAGGTAAAGTATCAAATCTTAATAAAACAATTAATTCATTCCGTTCCATTCTCCTTGGTTTTTGGATGCTTTTTCTTTTTTAGCCTTCTCTTTTTTGGCTTGATTAGCAGCTGCACTGCCAAATTCTTTAGAGAACTCTGAATCGGTTTTGCTGGAGTTAAACCCTTTTTTATTCTTTTGATCTGCATCATTTTTCTTCGTCCGTTTTGCCATAAATATCACCCCTTTTTTTCTGTAGTATGAGCCATGAAAGTGATTATATTCCCGCTAATTTATCTTCGAAATTATCGCTCTTTTTAATAATTCCTGTAAAGTTAATCAGGTAAATGAATTACTCTTTAGCTGGATAAAATTAAACCGTGGCTATGCATTATCGACTTAATAGTCAGAGCTCAAATTATGATAATTACAACGAAGTGCTAAAAAAGTACAACTAAACAGATGATATTTACAACTAAATCTAAGAATATTACAACTAAAATCATATCTTTGTAGTCATGTTAGTTGGATTCCACAGCAACGCACATACATGTTTTGAAGTTATTAACACAATCCTATAACAGAGCTTTTTAAAAAATTACGTTCACCCGAGGTAAATGCTCAATCGCCATTTATACTCATTGACGCTTCTTCCAAGTTGGGTCTCGATAAAGATATTTGACGTGTAGACTTATTCTAATGAAACCAGAAAAAATTTTTTGCACACACGATTGATTTTTAGGATTCTTTAGTTGTTTCTACAATTGTCTACAATTCCTCTTTGTTGAAGATGAAAGGGCTGACTTTAAGTTAGTTAAATAAAGTTAATGGCGGTCGAAATTGTATCTTCGACCGCTATTTTTTATAAAAAAGAGTGTCAATTCTTTCTTCCACTAAACTCAATGAACTTTAATTTTCTTGGTTGAAGGAGAGCGATTGACACAATCACTGTTCGTTTTTTTATCGAGTAGGGTGTGGTATAGGTAGGTATGCGGTTTAATGCACCTTCGAAACTCATTACAATCTCTTTTGGGAAATGTTTCGAGCAATCACAATCATTTGACACAGTGTTAAATCCATGTTAAATTTATCTCGAATTCAATATAAATTAATTCAAGACAAATTGAAGGGAGAAACAATTCATGTCAGCGAGTAGTCGATTAAAAGCAGTGACGGTGATGTTTCGTGCCTCGCAAGCCATTCAAGAGGTGCTGAGAAAGAATGCAGCGACTCATGGATTGAATTTAACTGAATTTGCGGTGTTAGAACTGTTGTACCATAAAGGAGATCAGCCCATCCAAATGATTGGGAAGAAGATTCTTATTTCGAGCGGCAGTATTACGTATGTAATTGATAAGCTGGAGCAGAAGAATTATGTGATTCGTCAAGCTTGTCCAAATGATCGTCGTGTGACATATGCTGCTTTAACGAATCAAGGGAAGACATTCATGGATCAACATTTCCCTCAACATGAAGCAAAAATTGGTGAACTGTTTGACCAGTTTTCAGACCAAGAGATGGATCAAACGATTGAACTACTGAAACGAATTGGAAAACATGCAGAAACAATATAAAATTTTTTTACACATATATCTCAAATTAAGGATAAATGATTGGAGGAATAAAGAATGAACGAGTTAAAAGGAATTCACCATGTAACCGCCATTACGAGTAGTGCAGAAAAGAACTACGAGTTTTTCACCTATGTATTAGGGATGCGCTTAGTGAAGAAAACAGTTAATCAAGATGATATTAAAACGTATCACTTATTCTTTGCAGATGACAAAGGAAGCGCTGGAACGGATATGACATTTTTTGATTTCCCTAACATTCCAAAAGGACGTCACGGGAATGATGAGATTTCAAAAACATCTTTCCGCGTGCCAACGGATGCTGCACTCGATTATTGGGTAAAACGTTTTGATCGACTTCAAGTTAAGCATACTGGGATTCAAGAACAATTTGGGAAAAAGACCTTATCTTTTGTCGATTTTGACGATCAACAGTATCAATTGATTTCAGATGAGTTTAACGAAGGTATCGTTTCAGGTACACCTTGGCAAAATGGACCGATTCCTTTGGAGTTTGCCATTACAGGCTTAGGACCAATCTTCATCCGAATTTCTGATTTCGACTACTTTAAACAAGTGTTAGAAAAAGTCATGTTGTTTAAAGAAATAGATGCAGAAGGTTCATATCATTTATTTGAAATGGGCGAGGGTGGTAACGGTGCACAAGTAATTGTTGAGGAAAACAAGGTCATGCCGAATGCTCAACAAGGGTTCGGTACTGTTCACCATGTGGCTTTCCGAGTAGAGGATCGAGCAGTATTAGATGAGTGGACAGATCGACTGGCTACCTTTGGGATTCAAACATCAGGATATGTGAATCGTCACTTCTTTGAATCCCTTTATACACGCGTTTCACCACAAATTTTATTTGAATTTGCTACGGATGGACCAGGTTTTATGGGAGACGAACCGTATGAAACGCTGGGAGAAAAACTTTCTTTACCACCGTTTTTAGAACCGAATCGTGAGCAAATTGAACAGCTGGTACGTCCAATTGATACAGTAAGAAGCACGAAAGAAATACCGAAACAATACGAATAACGAGGAATGTGTAAGAGTTTTAATGAAAAAGTTCTGTTAAAGGACATTTTTGAATGTAGGGAAAGCTTTGAACCACAAAAGTGCATTGCACCGAAAATTAAATGTCATGTTTCATAAAGATATGAATTTAGTTGTACTATTTTTAGATTTAGTTGTAATTATCATTAGTTTAGTTGTAATTTCTTGAAGTTTAGTTGTAATTTTTTTCAGTAAGCTCTGTTTAAGGACCATTTTATTGCAACGAAAATTAACATAGCCAAAAGCAAAAGGAGGAATTGATATAATGAAAATTGGGATTGTATTAGGAAGTACGCGTGAAGGAAGAGTAAGTCCACAGGTCGGGGAATGGGTTAAAGAATTAGCAGATAAACGCGGAGATGCAGAGTATGAAATCATTGATATTGCAGAGTTCAAATTACCATTATTAGGTGAAGCGGGTGGCGATGCATCAGGTGCAGCCGCATGGTCAGCAAAAATTAATGGGTGTGACGGATTTGTATTTATCGCCCAAGAGTACAATCACTCGATTACAGGTGCATTAAAAAATGCGTTAGATTACTTGCGTGTTGAGTGGAACAACAAAGCGGCTGGCATTGTATCTTATGGTTCGGTAGGTGGTGCTCGTGCAGCAGAACATTTACGAGGGATTTTAAGTGAGTTACATGTCGCACATGTTCGCGTACATCCAGCATTATCCCTTTTCACGGATTTCGAAAATGGTTCAGTTTTTAAACCAAAAGATGTGCAAGCCACTTCAGTAAACCAAATGTTAGATCAAGTAATTTCTTGGTCAACGGCCTTAAAAACAATCCGTTAATCAACGAATTTTCTTATGAAAGGAGCGAGATGTGAAATGAAACATCTTTTTGTGAAAGGGTCGGATACCACAAAACCAGTCTTTCTATTGCTTCACGGGACAGGCGGAAATGAGCAAGATTTATTACCTCTTGCAGAGATGGTCGATAAGGAAGCGTCCATTTTAAGTGTTCGTGGAAATGTGTTAGAAAATGGCATGCCTCGATTTTTCAAAAGGTTAGCTGAAGGGGTATTTGATGAAGAGGATTTAGTTTTCCGAACCAATGAACTCAATGCTTTTTTAGATGAAGCTTCTATTAAATATGAATTTGATCGACAAAACATGATAGCGATTGGATATTCGAATGGAGCAAACATCGCGGCAAGCCTTTTATTCCATTATGCAGATGCTCTAAAAGCAGCTATTTTGCATCATCCAATGGTGCCAAGACGAAGCATAGCGCTTCCAAATTTAACTGGAAAACAAATCTTTATAGCTGCAGGGGAAAATGATCCGATTTGTCCGCAACAAGAGTCAGTAGATCTTCAACAATTGTTAGAAGGTGCGAATGCAACAGTAACTACGCATTGGGAAAACCAAGGACACCAATTAACAAGAAGTGAAGTAGAAGCTGCGGCCAAGTGGTATGCGCAGTTATAGATAGTAAAAAAGAGCAGTAATTTTGCCACTGCGTTCAGACTGTAGACAAATTCATTAACATGAGTTTGTTTATAGTCTTTTTCTTTATATCCAGTAACAAAAGTAAGGTTTGCTGAAATGGCCGCTTTCCGT
>JBFGKX010000197.1:0-4271 GCA_041576455.1 Paenisporosarcina sp.
GTGAAACTATTCGGAGGTGCTATTAAACATGGCAGTTAAAATTCGCTTAAAACGTATGGGAGCTAAAAAATCTCCTTTCTATCGTATCGTTGTTGCTGACGCTCGTGCTCCACGTGACGGCCGTCAAATCGAAACAGTGGGTACTTACAATCCACTAACAAAACCAGCTGAAGTTAAAATCAACGAAGAACTAGCGTTGAAATGGTTATCAACTGGTGCTAAACCATCTGATACAGTACGTAACTTGTTCTCTGAACAAGGCATCATGGAGAAATTCCATAACGCAAAAAACAGTAAGTAATCGGGGGCAGCATAATGAAGCAGCTGATTGAAACAATTGTTAAACCATTAGTTGATTATCCGGAAGAAGTTCGTGTTGAATTAGACGAAAATGCCAACCGTATTGTCTACAAACTTTCTGTTCATGCTGAAGATATGGGGAAAGTAATTGGTAAACAAGGCCGAGTTGCGAAAGCGATTCGTACCATTGTTTATTCAGCAGCAAGCAGTCACCACAAAAAGAAGACATTTGTCGATATTTTAGATTAAGACAAAAAGGAGGGAGCTCATAGTTCCTTCCTTTTTTTCTAATGAAAAAAGGAATCAAGTCTTAAGCAGTTTGACAAACTTTAAATAGCCATGTTTAGTTTGAAGCACTAACTCGTATTCAAGCGAAATTATATTTACGTTTCTTCTAGAGCTGACGTCGAGACAAGGTTGTGCTTTATGATTTTCTTAATTAGGAGTGATTTTAATGAATTGGTATAACGTAGGTAAGATTGTCAACACTCATGGAATTCGTGGAGAAGTACGTGTTATCTCTAGTACAGATTTCCCTGAAGAACGCTATGCAGTAGGCAATAAACTCTCTTTATTCAAAGCAAATGAGAAATCGCCTCTTGTGCTAACAGTCGCAAGTCATCGACAACATAAAAACTTTGATTTATTGACGTTTGAAGGGTTTTTGACAATTGAAATGGTAGAAGGTTTTCGTGATGGTATCTTAAAAGTATCGGAAAATCAATTATCTGATTTAGAAGGAAATGAATACTATTTCCATGAAATAATGGATTGTGTCGTTTATGACCTAGCTGGTCAAGAGCTAGGTGTAGTGACTGATATTTTGCAAACAGGAGCAAATGATGTGTGGACGGTAACTCCTGCAAAAGGTAAGGCGCATTACATTCCATATATTGAAGATGTGGTGAAAGAAATCGATGTCGAACAGAAGAAAATTATCATCGATGCATTGGATGGCTTATTGTCATGATGCACATTCATGTGTTGTCGTTATTTCCAGACATGTTTACAGGGGTGTTTGGATCATCGATTCTAAAAAAAGCACAAGAAAAACAGGCTGTCTCTCTCAATGTAATTGATTTTCGTATGTATTCGGGTAACAAACATAACCAGGTAGATGATTACCCATATGGTGGTGGAGCTGGGATGGTGTTAAAGCCAGAACCATTATTTCAAGCTGTAGAGTCGATAACGACCACTTCAAAAAAACCTCGAATTATTCTAATGTGTCCGCAAGGCGAACGATTTACACAAGCGAAAGCGGAAGAATTGGCACAAGAAGAAGAAATAATCTTTTTATGTGGTCATTACGAAGGTTACGATGAGCGCGTTCGGGAACATTTAGTTACAGATGAAATTTCAATTGGTGACTTCGTGTTAACGGGCGGAGAACTTGGAGCGATGACGGTCATCGATAGTGTGACTCGTTTATTGCCGGATGTACTTGGCAATGGGGAGTCACAGATTTTAGATTCATTTTCAACCGGATTACTTGAACATCCCCATTATACGAGACCTGCAGAATTTAGAGGTCTAAAAGTGCCGAGTGTTTTACTATCGGGCAATCACGCTCATATTGAACAATGGCGTCGTGAGCAATCCTTGTTTCGTACATGGAGTAGACGTCCCGACTTATTAGAGAATATCGAATTAAGTTCTACTGAAGAAGAATTAATTAAACAGTGGAAGAAAGAAAAAAACAGTTAAGGTATCTTGCTTGTGTCAATAATGTGTGGTAACATCTAATATGTACTTCTATGTGAAGTGCTGAATTACGGTGTTCCGCTGTAGCCATAGTCGTTAGCAAGAACATCTGTCTAAGGAGAGAAAACAATGCAAAACATTATTACTGAAATTACTAAAGAACAACTTCGTACGGATCTTCCAGATTTCCGTCCTGGTGACACTGTACGTGTACACGTTAAGGTCGTAGAGGGAACTCGCGAACGTATCCAAATGTATGAAGGTGTTGTTATTAAACGTCGTGGTGGCGGAGTTAGCTCAACATTCACGGTTCGTAAAATTTCTTCAGGTGTTGGTGTAGAGCGTACGTTCCCAGTACACACGCCAAAAATCGCTCAATTAGAAGTTCTTCGTCGTGGTAAAGTACGTCGTGCGAAATTGTACTACCTACGTGATCTACGTGGTAAAGCAGCTCGTATTAAAGAAATTCGATAATTTTTCAAATCAGAAAGAGAGCTTGGTCATCAAGCTCTCTTTCTTTTTGCTTGTCTTTCAAAATACTTGTACAATAAATGTAATTGAAGCAAGGGGGCAACAAAATGGAAGAAACGAAAAAAGAGAAAAATGAGTTCTGGGAATGGTCGAAAGCTTTGCTCATCGCATTTGGGCTTGCCTGGCTCATTCGGTATTTTTTATTTACACCTATTGTCGTAGATGGGGAATCAATGATGCCTACTCTTGAAGATGGGGATCGTATGATTGTGAACAAAATTGGCTACGAAGTAGGGGAACCAGACCGTTTTGACATCGTGGTGTTTCATGCACCTGAGAAAAAAGACTACATTAAACGTGTAATTGGCTTACCTGGAGATCACGTTGAATATAAGAATGATCAATTATATATAAACGGAAAATTGGTACCAGAACCTTATTTAGAGCAGAAGAAAAAAGAGATTGTCGATGGTACATTAACAGAAGATTTTACGCTTGAACAGCTGACCCAAATGAAGGTTGTCCCTGAAGGATACGTATTTGTTATGGGGGATAATCGCAGATATAGTAAAGACAGTCGATTAATTGGTGTGATTTCCATGGAAGAAATCATCGGGAGTACTCGGATTATTTTTTGGCCACCAAATGAAATCGGACTTGTTAAGTAACACAGGAGGAGATTAAAACATGACCATTCAATGGTTTCCGGGCCATATGGCGAAAGCTCGTAGGCAAGTTACGGAAAAATTAAAATTAGTTGATATTATTTTCGAACTAATTGATGCAAGATTGCCACTCTCTTCTAGAAATCCAATGATAGATGAAGTAATTGGGCAAAAAACTAGATTATTAATCTTAAACAAAGCAGATATGGCAGATGATCATCAAACTAAGAAGTGGATTCGTTATTTTGAAGAACGTGGTCATCGTGCAGTTGCCATCAATTCTTTAGAAGGTAAAGGACTACAGTCCGTAACGAAAGCGGCTACTGAACTTTTATCTGAAAAATGGGAGCGCATGCACTCTCGCGGCATGAAGCCGAGGGCAATTCGAGCTATGATTGTTGGAATTCCAAACGTAGGAAAATCAACACTTATCAATCGGTTAGCCAAAAAAAATCTTGCTAAAACTGGTAATACACCGGGTATTACAAAAGCACAACAATGGATAAAGGTTGGGAAAGAACTAGAGCTTCTTGATACCCCTGGTATCCTTTGGCCTAAGTTTGAAGATCAAGCTGTAGGGTACAAATTAGCATTAACAGGAGCAATTAAAGACACCATTACAAATATGGAAGATTTAGCTGTTTATGGCTTGAGGTTTTTAGCGGATCATTATCCAAAGCGCATGGAGGAACGTTATCAGTTATCAGCTGTTGATGAGGATTTAGTCGTCACTTTTGACCATATTGGAAAGCTAAGACGAGCGTTTGCTGGTGGTGGAGAAATTAATTATGACCAAGTGGCTGAATTAATTGTACGAGATATTCGTGGTCAACAACTTGGTAAATTAACTTTTGACATTGTGGAAGAAATGATTTTAAATTCAGATCAATAACCTTTTTTGCCTCTGGGCAAAAAAGGTTTTTTTACGAACATTGAAAAGAGGTGATTAAATGGAAACAATACGCGCTATCTCGCAGAAACTAAGCCAAACTTTAGAGCCAAATGATTGGACAAATAACTTAACTAAAGACCAACGTAAAGGTGTTCAGAAGTTAGTTGTCTCCTGGCAGAAGCGATTAGAGAAAGAGGAACAACTATTAAAAGAACACCAAAAAAAAATAAGTTTTGATA
>JBFGKX010000198.1:0-4271 GCA_041576455.1 Paenisporosarcina sp.
CCATTGTTGCAACTGATTAAAAGCATTTTCTTTTGCGGTGGTGCGAATAGGCTTCTTATGACTAGATGGTATCGGCATAAAGGGATCACCTTTCCTATCGGGAATTCTAATGTAAAATATGTGGTTTTTTCCATTATACAACAAATATTATTTATACGATATATTGCTATGTATATACAAAGTGCAAGTTTATGTCTAGTAACGTCTGGGAACAGAGTAATGAAATGCCTATGAATTGTGTGAAATAAAGTCGATCTTCAGAAATTAATTTGTGTATTGTAAGGGAAATTTTCTTTTTGAATGAAATTAATCCTTAAATTTGTAGAGGTCTTAAATAATAAATATGGGAGAATACACCGAATAATCGCTTTGTAATGACACTTCATATGAATAAGACGTGAAGTGAAGAGGGAATAATTGAATTCAACCTTCTCTTCCCATACACTAATTTATTAATTAATGAAAAGCAGGTGGTTATATGTTTGGATTCAATGACATGGGGAAATTTTTCTTTTCCTTTTTTCTAGTTTTGCCTCTAGTGACATTTATTCATCAAATGGGCCATATGTTTTTCGCCCGTCTTTTTGGTGGGAAAGTAAACATGCATATTGGGTCTGGAAAAGTCCTAACAAGAATAGGGCCTCTGCACATTCGACGACTTTATTTTTATGATGGATGGTGTGAGTATATTGCATTGGGCAATAAAGAAAATAGGTGGCAACTGATATTCGTTTACTTAGGTGGTTCCATATTTAATATTGCCAGTATTCTACTGTTAAATGGATTAATTTTAATGAATGAACTAGACCCAGGCATCTTTCTCTATCAATTTGTATATTTTTCTTTTTACTTTGTTTTCTTCTCTCTATTTCCAATTTGGCATGGAGAGAACCCAAGTGATGGAATGGCTGTGTGGAATCTTATAAGAAAAAAACCATTTAATAACAATCCTACAATGTGAATTTGATTATGTTTAGTAGAGAGTAGCGGGTAGGTGACTAAAAGTTTGTTTCTCTGAGTAATGGGTAAATAAATGAAGTATGAATAAGGAGAGAAAATGGTGTCCAACCTCTATATCGAAACTGGTGAAATTCGTTAGTTTGTAAAAATTCAAGAACGATAATAAGTCTGTTGGAATTTAGAAATATGAAGGAGGAAATCATATGTCAAAGAAAATTTTAATGATTTTAACAAGTGCGGATTCAATGGGTGAAGACACTCCGACTGGTACCTGGCTTTCAGAATTTGCAGATGCTTACCTTGAATTTAAAAAACAAGGGTATGAGGTAACAGTAAGTAGCATCAAAGGTGGAAAAGCACCGATTGATCCAAGTAGTATTGATGAAAATACACCTCAAGAGATTTTAGATGCTGAAAAATATTTAGAAAACACGATTTCCATAGAAGAAGTTGAAATGGGTGATCATGATGTGATTTTCCTTCCAGGTGGTCATGGCACGATGTTTGACTTCCCAGAAAATGAAAAGTTGCAGCGTTTATTGCGCGAATTTTATGAGGCAGATAAGTATGTTGTATCTGTATGTCACGGTCCAGCAGGTTTAGTAGGAGCAACGTTATCAAATGGTGAACCATTGGTGAAAGGGAAACGTGTGAGTGCATTTACAGATGCAGAAGAACGTGACACAACGCTTGATTCGTTAATGCCTTTCTTATTAGAAAGTAAGCTAAATGAATTAGGCGCAACAGTTGAGACTGCACCTAATTGGACGGAACAATCTGTTGTAGATGGAAAACTGATTACTGGTCAAAATCCACAATCGACGCCGAAAGTAGTCAAAGAATTAGTAGCGAAATTAGGATAATCATCTAGGTTTAAAAATTGAGCCCCCGAACAGTGAGTTTTCTAAAAACCTGTTCGGGGTTTTTGTGGTGGTTATATTTAGCGAGAGAGTGGAGATTCTTTTTACTAGGAATTTCATCAAATGCATGTGATAATTTATGACTGTTCAACTTACTCAATTAGTCAATAAAGTGTCGATTGATAAAAACAGTTAATTTTAAAGATTATTCTTATTTTTGATGAATTGCGAAATTAAAGGATAAGGCTGTATTCGTGGTAAGATATTTGAATAAAAAATGGGTGAACGAAGAAGGAGTTTACATGAAGAATCGTGTAATTATTATATTGTTTTATGTTTTTGGATTGACGTTATTATCCTTAGGGATTAGTTTAATGCTATTAGCTGATTTAGGTGCAGGTCCTTGGGATGCGATGTATGTGGGGTTATCCGACTTAATTGGATTAAGTGTCGGTTCGTGGATTTTTATCGTAGGTGTATTTCTTATTTTGTTTAATGGGTTAATTATGAAAAAAATACCGGATTTTAGTGCAATCATTACCATTGTGATGGTTGGGGCTTTAATTGACTTTTGGTTGTTATGGGTATTCGCTAATTTTGTGATGCCAATGATGGCTATCCGTATTTCCATGTTAGCTGGAGGAGTCGTCGTGATTGCAATCGGCATCGCGTGTTACCTTCAATCAAATTTCGCACGTAATCCGATGGACAGTTTGATGATCGCCATCCAGCAACGGACGGGGAGAAGTTTATCATTTGCAAAAACAGTGATGGAACTCACTGTATTAGTCATCGCCTTTTTCCTAGGTGGCCCAATTGGCATTGGGACAGTTTTAGTGGCAATTACAATTGGTCCTTTAATTCAGTTCTTTTATGCTCCTGTTACTAAATTACGTGGGCACTTATGCAATGAACAAATCAGCTAAATTGAAAAGAGAGACGGCTTCTTTAAGAAGCCGTCTCTCTTTTTGTCTTAATGGGAGAATAAATCAGTGGAATGCTTTACGTGATTTTTAGTCGTAGGGTCAACAAAATGTTTCGCTGAATTGACAGCGATTGGTGCTTCGCCAAATCCACAAACAATGAGTTTGACCTTGCCATCATATGTGTTGCTATCTCCGACCGCATATACGCCAGGAAGTGTCGTTTCCATTTTAGAGTTGACTTTAATTGCATTTCGCTCCATTTCCATGCCCCAGTTTTTCATGTTTCCGATATGCGAACGGAATCCATAATTTACAATGACATGATCAGCTTTGATCAATTCGACTTCGCCATCAGAATTACGTACGGCAACATGTGTGAAGGTTTCATTCGCTGGCTCGAAATGGTCCACTACATAAGGTGTTTTGACAGTAACAGTTGATTTGTGAAGCAATTCTAAACTATGTTCATGAGCTCGAAAGGAATCACGACGATGAACAAGTGTCACAGATTTTGCAACGGGTTCTAACATAAGTGCCCAATCAACTGCAGAATCTCCACCGCCAAACAACACAACATCTTTCCCGGCAAATGTCCCCATGTCGTCTACAAAGTAATGGAGTTGTGCACCTTCATATTTGGCAGCTACTTCAAGTTCCAAGCGCTTTGGTTCAAAAGCACCGTTGCCATTTGTAAATATTACGGATTTTGAGAGGTGTTTTTCAATTTCAGTTGTAAGTTGCCACGTTCCATCATCCAATCGGACCATGTCTTCCACAGATTCACCTGTAACAATGGTTGGTGAGAAAATAGAAAGTTGCTCTGACAAGTTGGCCACTAAATCTTTCGCACGAATTTTGGGAAACCCCGCAATATCATATATATATTTTTCAGGGTAGAGTGCAGTTAATTGTCCACCCACATTAGGTAAGCTTTCGATGATTTTAACGGACATTTGTCTCATGCCAGCGTAAAAAGCAGTAAATAATCCAGCAGGTCCAGCGCCTACTATCGTTACATCATAAACTTTCATATAAATTAAGCCCCTTATCTTTAAATGTCTATTATGAGTCTACCACTTTGGATAGGTATATAAGCAATTTTCTAGCTCATTTCAGTCGAAAGGAGTAGGGTTTTTATTCATTCATCTCGTTCAGATGAGTACATGTTTAATTCTTAATAAAGGAATAGCTGCATCTTTCATAAATAATGTGTTTGTTCTGAAGCCATCAGGGAATAATAGGAATGCATAAAAGAATTTTAGGGAGGCGTTTTAAACATGGATGATAAAAAGAAGTTTCCTGAATTTGAACCTGATCCAATCGAATTAGAAAAACGAGCAAAGCAACAAGAAGAAAATGAAAAAGAATTAAAACAAAATCAAAAATTACATGATACTCGAGAAGAGCAAGACCGGAATAACCAACAGCAGGATTATCAAGTTGAGAAAGATTTAAACAACCAATCTAATGGAAATCAGCAAGAACAGCAATTAAATGATTTAACCAATGATATTGCAAATAAGCA
>JBFGKX010000199.1:0-4245 GCA_041576455.1 Paenisporosarcina sp.
CCAATCAAGTCAACTCACCGAAAAATAACATCCCAGAGTTGATTGCACGAGTGGGGGATAACTGAAAAGTGGATGTGACTATACCCACTATCCATGTCAACAATGTGAATGATTTTACGGGAACATGAAGATGTTTCAAGCATTCCTTGATCGGTAAAACATGGTCAAATTGACGGCCTTATTCACCTTTTTTGGCCTGGGAAAACGACCATTACAACCACTACACACATTATGGATGATGGAGAAAGATGTAATAGGTTGGCTTTTAAAAATCACCGATGACAGTACCCGTACTGAAATAAGCTAAATTGGTAGGAATTACACTAGTGGCACCAATTATCTCTCATCAGTTAGTTTGCTAAAAAAATTATCCTGATAAAAGGTTGAAGTGTTGTTCATACGAACGGAAACTAAAGAAGATCAAGTACAAGTATTTCATCTCATGTATCGCGCGTTTAATAACCGAGAAGATCAATCAAAATGGGTAGAGCGCATTTGAATTAAAAGTTCCAGACGATGTTTTTATGGTGATGGAATTGAAAGAAGGGGAGCTTGAACGAACGAAGGGTGAAATCATCTATCCACCTGCATTTTTTGAGTAGATGTACCAAACGTTTAAAAGTGTTGACGCGTTATAGAATGTATTTTTTGTAAGATATACAGATATAGTTGGATGGCAAGTATCACCCATAATCCTCCCGAAAGATAGCCAGCTAGAATATCGCTCGGATAGTGAACACCTAAATAAATGCGACTGATTCCAATCATCAAAATCATAACGGTCGACGTCAATAGTAAAATTGATTTGCCTCTTTTCGAGTGAATATGTCGCCATATAATAAAAGTGAGAATTCCATACAAACTTATCGCATTTGTTGCATGACCGCTAGGGAAACTATATCCTCCAATTTCAATAAGTCGATGTAAATCAGGTCGTACACGTTGAAAATAAAGTTTTAACATTCGAAAAAGGTGATGAGATCCTATAAGAACGACCATCAATAAAATAATCTCTGATCGATGTTTTAGAAAGAAGTAAAGAATGATGGATATTAGAACAACAAGTACATGAATCGAAGATCCTGCACCGATAAATGTGAAGAACTTCATAACGCTTGTCCAATGTGGAGATTCAAAACTTTGAATGTATACTGTAACTGTATGATCAAATGGACTCAATTGATTCCTTTGTGCAGCAAAAGCTAAAGTAGAAAATCCACTTAGTAGAGCAATAATAAGAAGAATTAAACCGGATTGCTTCATATTCATAGATGAATTCCTCCGAATTTTAAATTGAGATAGATCTCGTACGAATTTATTTTGCCCGAAGGATAACTTTTTGAAACACTAGAAATAGTCGGCAAAAAGAGCCGGTATTAATACCGACTCATAAGTAGTAGTAGGATTATTTTGAAGCAGAAATTCTCATGTAATCTACGACCTTTTGATCAATCAGGCCACGTTCCTGCACGCGTTCATCAAAGTTTTCAGTTAAGAGGTATGATTGAACAGCATCCAGTAAGTCGTAGTTGTCAGAAGTTTCTCTTTGCAAATGGCCATTGCTATATAAGAGCTCTTTCAATTCTTCAGCGAGTGGTCCTTCAATCGCTATCACATCTTCCGGCAAAGTCGGCTCAAAGTATAGTTTGTGTAGTTTCATTAAGCGAGAAAGCTCTGTAACCGGTTCTTTATGGTCATCTACACGTAAATCGATATAGCGATCATTATATCCACCGTAGCTCCCGTTTTCTTTCACAACTAATAAAGCGGCCGACTGTTTTCCACGATTGTCTCCACCTGCTGCATCACCAGCTAATAAAGCAGCAAGTAACCGCTCAGCAAGCGTACCTTGCGTTTGTATAAAAGTCGACTCCATCGCTTCAATGGTATGTTGATCGACTAAAATATTTCCTTGTGCCGTGAAGTTACTTCCAGCAGACCCACCAGCCCAGTTGTAACAGTCCGCTCCAGTAAATGTCCCACTTTGCCCTGTTGCATCAACAATGCCCACTTGTCGTAATGCAGATTGTTCATCATTTTTAGTGATTTCTTTAATCACTTCATCAGGTGTTAAACCTTTTTCAAGTAGCTCTAGACCTTGTTTCCCGTAATCAAGATTAGCCCATGATTGTGTGGCAATTGCACCGACACCTGCTTTGGCAAAAGGAACCACAGCCCCAACACTCAAAAATTTTGAAGCGACAGCTACACCTAATTCTTTCGTGACTGGATCAAATCCGATAATAGAAAATGTCATAAATGATGCCCCCTTCGGATAGTAATTAATTTTTTACTTTAATTTATGATACGTTTCTTCATTACAAATTACATATAATACTGCATCGGAAGGAATGGATTCATCTAAGCGACGATTAATATCCATCATTTGGCGGTCTGCAACAAGAGTTGCGCCTTCTGCTAATAAATGTTGGAAAGCATCTCCATAAGTTTTCCACTGAGGATTTACATTCACTTCAAATAAATCTTCTCCAAGATTACGACTAATTAATTGAGTCATTATATGGCTTACATTTTGATGCATGGCTGAACGAACCGCGAGAAGTGAAGTGGTTTCTTGTGACAAAATAAATTCGTTTACTTTGACATGAGAGAAATTAGGAATTTGCTTTTTGGTCATAATTTCCACTGTTGTATGTACATGTGGTGCTAAACGTTCAACAGTAATTGCAATCGTCAATGTTTTGGCATCTCTGAGAGCTGGGAAATTTATGAGGTCATCTGAAAAAATAATGACAGATTTCGCTTTCTTAATGTTCGCTTGCGTGAATGTCTCTTCTTCTGTTGGGTCACCCTGTACATAATGAACACGATCGAGCGTCACATCGACTGGTGAAGTAGGAAGGGTATCAATAATGACGATTTCACTAACACCATCTGTAGACAAAATTTCTTCCATCGCCGTTTCCGTTTTTTTCCCCCATCCTACAATAATAATATGTTGCTCTTTTAGATAAGCCAACTTGCCTTCCTCCTTCCGTTTTCTAAATAAAGAAAAGGCATCCACAATTTTTCCAATCACAACTCCGAGTAATCCAATGCCTAATAAGTACATTACAATAGAAAATAATCTCCCGGCAGTTGTCACGGGAGAATAATCTCCATAACCAACCGTGGAAAAGGTGGTCATTACAAAGTAAAATGATGTCAGGTAACTTTCAAAAGTTTCAGGTTCTAATAAGTAAATTGTGACTGTGCAAAATATAATAAAGAATAGCGTCGCAATCAATATTGATAAATTTTTCATTCGGACTAAACTAAGCCCAATTTTTACAAGAACATGCATATGTAAATCTCCAATCGGTGGAATCTTTCGATAAATTCTAGTTTACACGTTTTTCACATAAGGTGCTAGAAAGCGAATGAATCGGTATAGGGAAGTGTACATGAAAAAATGCTCGTAAGTGGATAAGAAGAATGCAGTCAAAAATCGGAGGAGTGTATGAATTGATCAATATTTTAGTCGATGCAGATGGATGTCCAGTGGTAGATTTAACCATACAATGTGCAAAAAAGCATCATCTTCCTGTCATGTTATTTTGTGACACTGCGCACAACATGCAACGAGAAGGAGCAGAAACAATTATGGTCTCAAAAGGCATGGATGCAGTTGATTTTGTCCTTATTAATCGAGTGAAGCCAGGCGATATCGTGATTACACAGGACTATGGACTAGCTGCAATGGTTTTAGCAAAAAAAGGTCTAGTGATGGATCAAAATGGCCGGGAATACACAAATGAAAATATTGATGAGTTACTACATAGCCGACATATTGCCAAAAAAATTCGCCAAGCGGGAGGGCGAATGAAAGGACCGAAAAAAAGGCAAAAAGAAGACAATGATCGCTTCGAACAAAGATTCAATACATTGCTTTTACGCCAATTAAACGAATCAGGATGAGGATAATTTTATTAAATTATTAAGATGAATACACAAAGCATAAGTTAAACACCATAACACATACTAAAACCGATTTCTTCTTTTCAATCTTAAAAAAAGAGGTGATAGGCAATGAGTAGAAAACAACCAATGGATGCGAAATCTGCAGAGCTTCATCATAATTGGACGAGACCAAAGCGAGTGAATACTCAAGTCAACGGACAAACCGAAGTGTCAAAGTCGACTCACATCTTAAAAACCAGCGCCAAAAACCATCGAGTAACCTAAGGTGAACCAGAAGAAATTTGGACCCAGAAAATGTTCTGGGTCTTTTTTGTTTGGAAAAAA
>JBFGKX010000200.1:0-4202 GCA_041576455.1 Paenisporosarcina sp.
GATTTGTGACCCTAACATACTATAGACAGTTCCATTTCCACCATACCCAAGTAAATAATAATGTTTATCTTTAGTCGGATGTTGGCCGATAAATGGCAAGTTATCAAGTGATTCTCCAAAAGTTGCAGCATATGAATACTCTATTTCGATCGAGTAATGAGGAAATAATTCTTTAAGTTGTTGCGCCAATTTTTTCGCCCGCTCATTAATTAATTCTTGTGATTTGGGAGCTTCAGCAATTTCTTCATCTAAGCCACCGGCAACTATTCGATTATCAGTTGTTGTTCTAAAGTACATGTAGGGTCTGGCTGTTTCCCAAATCAAGGCTTGCTTCTCCCATAGTGTGAAATCTTCAATGGGCTTCGTTGCAATGACAAACGATCGATTAATATCAGCACCAATTCGTTTACCAACGGGAAGTGTTTCATATCCTGTTGTATAGATGATTTGACTCGCTTTAAATTCGCCCGCAGATGTTTGAATGGACACAATGTTATTGTGGGAAATGGCGTCGACGACTTCAACAAATTCAAATAAGTGTCCGCCTTTTTCTTCAATGACATCTAATATGCCGTGAACAAATTTATAAGGATTTACTTCTGCATCCTCATAGGTAATGAGTGCTCCAGGTTTTGTAAAAGACATCTTGTTTGAAAGTTCACTTGAATCCCAGTACTCACAAGGAAAACCATGCTTTTTAAGTGCCTGATACTCCTCCTTCAGTTTTGTAACATCAGCTTCTGAACTTGCGTAACAAACACTCGGACGTATGATAAAGTCTGGTGAGAAAGGAAGCCGCTTTGCTACTTCACCTAAATTTTGTACAGCCTCATAACAAAGTTGATAAAACCTTACAGCATCTCGCTCTCCAATTTGATCAATTAATTCATGCAACATGACATCATTGGAATATTGAAGGAGACCCGTATTGGCCATTGAACTACCTGTGGCCATTTGTCGTTTGTCAAGAATCGCAACAGTTAATCCAGCATCTATTAATGCCAGTGCACATAAAGAGCCTGACATGCCTCCACCCACGATGACAACATCATAGACATCTGATCTCTCTGGCACATGTCGAGGTTCACGTTGTGGAAGGGTAGATGCCCAATAAAGTGTTCCATTATGTAAGTCCATTATTAACTCTCCAATCAAGCTTAAAATATCGATATTCTTTACCCATAATTTCTATTCATCAAGCTTTACAAATAATTGGTGAACTTCATTTTTTATTTAACCTAGTAATTAGAAATCTCAAATTTCATACTTTAGACAGACTCACTCGTAAGAATATGTAAGCATTCACAAAGTGTTTCCAATAACCATAATATAGTTTGTGCACAATGTGTGTTTAGTTGACTTGTAATTGCTTCATGCTTTAAACTACAGAATTTTCAAAGGAGGGTTCTTATGACAAAAAAAGTTCTTTTATTTGGGGATATGGGAATTGATGACACAATAGCCATTATCTATGCGTATTTAAATGATGAAATCGACATTATTGGAATAGTAGCAGACTATGGAAATGTATCAAGGATAGACGCCACCTCGAATATTTATTATTTGTTTAGTTTGTTTGATCTACAAAAAGACATTCCCATATATTTAGGTGCAGCCGCTTCACTAACTGGGGAAAAACCTGTTTATTACCCTGAAATTCATGGGGAACATGGTCTTGGACCGATTGTTCCAAAAAGTTACGGACCTATTTATGAGAATTTTTTTGAGATAGTGGAACTGATTAAAACATATAAAGATGAATTAATTATTGTGAATGTGGGGCGGCTGACTTCACTTGCAACTTTGTTTATACTTTATAAAAATTTAATGAATGAAGTGAAAGATATCTTTGTGATGGGAGGAGCTTTTTGGGTTCCAGGGAATATTACGACTGTAGCTGAAGCTAACTTCCACGCGGATCCTATTGCGGTGAACATCGTTCTTACTTATGCTTCTAATGTTACAATCATTCCTCTAAATGCCACACAAAAAGCAATAGTCACACCTGAAATGGTCGACTATATTGACTATTTCGGAAAAGCAAAAATCATAAAACCCTTAATGGGCTTTTATGATAATTTTTACAAAAAACGAAATCCTACGTTAAAAGGCAGCCCAGTTCATGACGTTTTACCACTTGTGGCAACCATTCATCCTGAACTTTTTACGTTTAAATCATATCCTATCCAAATCGTTCAACAATTAGATGGTCCTACGCGAGGGCAATGTATTGTAGATATTCGCCCCTATATTCAATTTAAAAGAGATGAAAAAAAACATCGAATCGCTTTTGATTTAAATTACGAGAAGTTTTTTTATCATTTTATAAATGTCATGACAGGCAAGCAAAAATGAAAATGAAAGCTGACTTAACATCAGAGTAGAATTTTATTATTATTCTTACTCGTTCAATTAATCAAATACACCATCTCTAGTGATGGTTAAATCAAATTTAACATTGACGATCGCTTCCCTATATATATCTTTCCACTTCTCTCGCGTCAAATGAGAGTTCCTGACTGAGCTTCTATAATATTCTCCGAATCCAAAGACATCCGAATTTATTTCCTGTGTATAGGCAATAACTCTAGATAATTCACTCGTTAGTTTTTTATTGAGGGCTTTTTCAATAGCAGTCACATTTTTTTGTTCGCCTAGATTAATGTTTTCACTAATTTCAAACAACCGCGCTTTCATGTTAATTTGTAAATCGAATTCTGGAATAGACGGATTCATTAATTTTATTTTTTTTCTTGAGTGCATTGTATCAAGTACTAATGAAATTTCTTTAGGAGAATTTTGGATGATGGAGGATGGTATAGCATCTCCTTCAATAGTAATTTCAAAGGTTCCTGAGTCATATCGATCTCTTCCTACTTTCACATAAAAACTCTCTTTGGCAGGAAGTGTACCTACCATCTTGGCGTTGTTAAAAAGGGCTACCCCGGTTATTTCAATAAACTCTTCATTTCTTTTTATAATAGGCATGACAATGTCTCTACCTGAAGAATAGTAATCATGTGCAACTTCATAAAGGGTAGAAGAGATTACTTGCTCTAGTTCGTTATTTTGCTCAAACAGTCTAAATATATGTTGACTAATATCCTCGATATTTTGATATCTATAGTCAAGCAACGATTTCGCGTCTCCCTCAACTACTGCCATTATCAGGCTATTACTGATGTTTGGATTTTTTGACAAGGTTTGAATGTGATGACGAATGCCCTCTTTAGCGAGTTCTTCCCCGTATAAAATTGACCTCATCTGTCCAGATACTACTTTTTTGGAAGTTTGCCGGTTTGTTGCAACAAATGATCCAATATTTTTTTGATTTTCATTCGTGATAACATCCACAGTACTTTGGAATTCAGGATTTACATGCAAAATGACTGCTGTAGTGGTTAAAGTATCTTCTTCCCCCTTGTCATAGCCAATCAACGTATTTAATCCTAAATTTTCAATGATTTTCTTTTCCGCACAACCAGGTAAAGTGACTAAGAGAAAGCATAGCATGAAAGAACGAACCAACTTTTTCATTCTATTTGCTCCTTATTTGATGTGAATTTCTTTTTAATCATCGCCACAATATATAACAAAATAGGGTAGACAAAAACAATGTAAAATGCCACCATGGCCATCTTATCGTTAAATGTATTGATTTGATTTCTAGTTTGAATAGAGATAGTAAGAAGGAAAATAAGGAGTGAGAAAATCCAGACAAACTTAGTAGCACTTATTTTCACTAATCGTTGAATGCCGCGATAAGCAGACCATACGAAAAGACAAAGATTTGGCAAAATGATTAACATCCAAAAACAAATTGCAATAAATTCAAACCTTTCAATGAACGGAAATCTGACGATACTTAATATGGATAATGTTGCCCATATTGTCTTAGTTAATTGCTCCTCACTGAAGTAAGTAATGGAGACTAACATAACTAAGAGATATAGTATTGTCGTCATTAATAAACCAAGATGTACATACTTGTTCACTTTTTCTTTATCTTTGACAAAAGGGTATATGATGTAAATAATTTCAAAACCAATCACTGTAAAAGTCATGGCATATGCCCCTTTTAATATTGCGGGAATCTTGTTTTCAAGGAGAGGTAATAGACTTCTGACTGAAGCAAACTCAATCGGATAAGCCAAGAAAAAGATGAGCCATATAGCAAGTATAAAACTAAAAAAGGAGACCCC
>JBFGKX010000201.1:0-4148 GCA_041576455.1 Paenisporosarcina sp.
TATGTTCATTTCTTCTTTATTCATAAACGAAGTCATTTTCTGCAGGTCTTCGGTAAGTATGTAATATTGCCCATCTTCTGCTTTGACAGCGGAAGGTATTAGTAAACTAATTAGTAAACTAGCAAGTACAAGTACATTCATGTATTTCATCCGACGGTCACCCCTTTTCATCATTCTACATGAAAAACAAGCCCCGATGAAAGTACTTCATCAGGGCTTTGCTTTATTCTCAACAATTAATAATGTTTTGCTGAAGGTTTTGCACTGAATTGTGTGTAAAGTAGGCCAACTTCAGGACGATTATCGTAATGATAATAGTAATCTAGTGTTCCTAAGAAAATAGCACGCGCCATTTCTTCTCTGCGGTTTGCTGACGCAATATACGCATTATCGGTTTTGTTGTCGATAAAGCCAATTTCCGCTAACGTTGCAGGTACCGTGTTTTCACGAAGCACTGCTAAGTTCCCGAATTTAATCCCACGATTTGTTAATCCCCAAGCTTCTTGCATACGTTTGTGAACATATGTTGATAATGCTTTAGATTGGTCGTCGTTTGTATTTCTTGCCGCATAATAGAATGTTTCTTGTCCATGTGCTGAACCATTTAAAGCATTCGCATGAACACTTACATAAATGTCACCATCATTTTTTTGAGCAAATGCTGCACGATTTGATAAGGTCATGAATACGTCTGATTCACGTGTGTACTGTACGCTTATCGGCGTTTGTTGGTAATATTTTTTCATTCGTAAGCTGATATCTAATACCACATTTTTTTCTTGATACCCAAAGCCATTTGCTCCTGGATCATGAGCACCGTGACCTGGGTCGATTATTACTTTTAGTTCATTAAGCGCTTTTCTAACTGGTGCAGTTGGAATTGTAACTGGTTCTTTTGTTGAACCAATCGTAGGTTGGTCTGTTGATAGATAGGCTTTATGGAAGAAGCCTGAAGCTCCTGCTCCTTTTGCATATACCCAATCTCCAACTGTGTAATACACTTTTACTGGATAGCCTTCAAAGAACATTTTTGTTGCTTCGAATGCTGTCCCTGGACCCTTACGGAAGTTTAATTCATTTGTATTTACATACATATCAATGCTTGAATCTGTGTTACCGAACACTCGGAAATCTGTATTTACAGAGCGAGCTAGGAAAATAGCGAAATCTGCACGTTTCATCGTTTGAGTTGTTCCAAAGTTTCCTTTGCCGACTCCAAGTGCAATCCCTTTTCTCATTAATTCATTTGCCGCATCGTTCGTTGTTGCTGATTGGTAGCCAAATGCACGAGAGATTAATAGAGCCATTTCTCCACGAGTTAATGTCACATTCGGTCGGAATGTGCCATCGCCATATCCATTAATAATTCCACGAGTCACCGCTTCGTTTATGTATCCTGATGCGAAACTAGTTGCCGGAACGTCGCTAAACTTATTCGTATTCGAATTGCCAGACAATTGAATTGCCTTGCCAATCATAGCGGCAGCATGTGCACGCGTCATTGGGGCATCAGGTGAAAAGACAAAGGACTTGTCCGAAGATGTCAAATCTCCTTTTGCTAAATATGAAATTTCATCATAAGCACGATGAGTTGTCGAAATGTCAGTATATACAGTGGCAGCAGATGCAGGAGAGACAAATAGTGCAGATAGGCCTACTAATCCTAGCACAGTTGATAGTACGATTTTTTTCACTAGTTAAACTCCTTTTCCTTGTTGTAAAAGCATCGTAACATAATTTCCAAGATGTGCCTATATTACATTTGAGCTAAAAATTCTGCGTTTTTTTGAAATTGTCAACAAATACGCTCGAAATATAGGAAATATTGTGTAGGTGGTTTGACTTGTATTTGTATTGGGTAGGGGGTTTAGTAAATTTATTAGTGTTAGGTATTTAGTCGATTTTTTCAGTAAAAATTTTGTACATTATAAATTCCGACAATTTATAGATGGAATTAAGGACTAGTTAGTAATATGTAATTAAATTTTTGATCATAAAGAGACTTATGGAGAAGCCCCTAAATATTAGCAAAATAAAAACAAGTAGAGAAAAACAACTTGTTTTCTCTACTTGTTTTTTGGAGACTATTTGAATGTTCCCTTTAGTCTATAATGTTTATTTACTCGTTTTATTGAACTGGAGCAGGCGCAACGTTAACGATGCGTCCTTCAACTGTTGGTGCTACTTTATCTAATGTTTTAATATAGTCGATGAAGCTCGTGTAGTCCACAATTCCTGGTTCAGAAACACGACCTTCGTTGTAAGCATTTTTGAATACATCATAGCCATCGCCACCTTTAGCAGTAAACGTGTTTGTTGCTACGAAATATTTTGTTGCATCTTCTAGAGGAGCAAATGTGTCAGCTCCTGTTTTCACTTCCACTTTTGTTACACGACTACCTGCTTCTTTTGAGCTGTCGAATTCAAACTTCATACCAGCTACGTGTAAGAATGCTCCATTTTCTTTCGGAACCTGTGATACGGAATGCTCAAGAGCGGTTTTAATTTCCGCTCCTGTTAATTCTAGAATAGCTAATGCATTCCCGAAAGGCATAACTTTTAATACATCTCCAACTGTGATGTCACCCGGTTCTATTGAAGCACGAATACCTCCGCCATTTTGAAGAGCGATGACGGTTTTGCTATTTACTGCTTTTGCTTTTGCTAACATGCCGTCCGTCATTAAATTACCTAAATTGGTTTCACTGAAACGAACGCTTGACGCATTTTCAGTATCAGCTGCACGGCGACCATCTAATAGAACATCTGTCGAAACGCCTGTTGATTGTGTTTTCACTTTTTCAACTTCAGCTTTGTATGGTGCTAGGATTTTTTCTGCACCAGGATCAGCCGCATATGTTGTTGCTTCTCTTGCCGTATGATCTGTATTTAATAGTTCACCTCGGAAGGCAGATATGTCGCCCATCGGGTTAAATGTTACATCTAATGTTCCTAAGAACTTACCATACTCGTTAGCTTGTACAAGAATAGTTGGTGTATCATTTTCCATCGATACGAAAGGCTCAGATAATTTAGAATGTGTGTGACCACCGACAATAATATCGATACCTTCTACTAATCTCGCTAATTCTTTGTCATTGTCAAAGTTTATCGAATCATCATAGCCAATATGACTTATCGCGATGATTTTATCGACACCTAAATCTTCAAACGCTTTAACAGATGCTTTCGCAGAATCAATATAGTTTTTAAATTCTACTGATCCTACACTAGAAATGCTTGGTGTTTCCTCAGTCGTTAGACCAAACACCCCTACTTCATGTCCATTTACATTTAAGATGACTCCGTTATATATACGACCATCTTTATAGTTAGAAGCATATGTTTTTGATTGTAGTCCAGCAAATAAAGGATCTTTACTAAAGTCCACATTTGAAGAAACTAATGGGAATTTCGCTTTTTTAATGAAATCTACTAATCCTTTATGCCCTTCAGCAGATGCACCTAAATCAAACTCGTGATTACCAAATGTCATCGCATCGTAGCCCATGTAGTTCATCATTTCAACATCTGCTTGTCCTTGGAAAGAGTTGAAATATAAGTCTCCAGCGAACACGTCTCCAGCGTCCAACAAGATGTTATTTTCATGTTTTGCACGTACTTCATTAATCGCAGTTGCACGGTAAACCGAACGATCCAAGTATCCATGCGTATCATTTGTATGCATAACCATTAAGTCCATGAATCCGAAATAATCTTTTGCACGGTCAAGGAATAACGCTAACTGACCACGTGTTACATTTGCATAGGCATCGAACGTATTGTCTTCCTTGCCATACGTAATGCCTGCTTTTACTAAAGCATCCACATACTTAGCAAACGTAGAGTTTACATCTGAGAATTCAGATTTTGTTACATTATCATTTATCGTAAGGTCTGCTGCATTTGCAAGTAGTTTAGCTGTTTGGTTACGAGTTAATGGAGCATCAGGGCTAAAAGTCGTTTTAGTTGTTCCATCCAAAATCCCGTATTGTACCAATGCATTCACTGCCCATTTTCCTCGAGCGTTTACGTCTGTAAATCCTGCATCTTTATAGTCTCCTGTTGGGTCTAGACCAAGAACGCGTGCAATCATTACAGCTGCATCTACACGTTTAACAGAACTATATGTACCAAATTCTGTTTCA
>JBFGKX010000202.1:0-4111 GCA_041576455.1 Paenisporosarcina sp.
AACCATTGAAGAAATTATGTCGATCAAAGGTATTGGTGAAGCGAAAGCCGTTCAGTTGTTGGCAGCGGTGGAACTCGGTCGTCGATTGGCACAGCAACAAACAGATGACAAATTTACCGTACGTTCTCCAAAAGATGCGGCTACCTTTTTAATGGCAGACATGACCTCTTTAAAACAAGAAAATTTTGTTGTTTTATTTATGAATGTAAAAAATCAAGTGCTCCATAAACGAACAATCTTTATTGGGAGCTTAAACGCAAGCATCGTCCATCCTCGGGAAATATTTCGAGAAGCAGTGAAACGTTCAGCTGCTTCGATCATATGTGCACATAATCACCCCTCAGGGAACCCGTCTCCATCACCTGAAGACATCGAAGTAACGAAGCGAATCCAAGAAGCTGGGCATATTATGGGCATTGAATTATTAGATCATGTCATTATCGGAGATCATCAATTTATTAGTCTAAAAGAAAAGGGTTACATGTGACACTGTGATTTTCTCTTTTTATCCGTTATAATCAAAGGTATGGTTTAAACTAAGCTAAGTTAAATTGGCTAAGGATAGAAAGGAAGAACATAACGTGTTTGGATTTGGAGCAAAAGATGTCGGGATTGACCTTGGCACAGCTAATACATTGGTATTTATTAAAGGAAAAGGGATCGTTTTACGCGAACCTTCAGTAGTCGCTAAAAATGTAAATAATGGGGACATCGTTGCAGTCGGCAATGATGCTAAAAATATGATTGGTCGTACGCCTGGTTCGATTGTGGCCATTCGCCCAATGAAAGATGGAGTCATTGCAGATTTTGATATTACAACAGCTATGATTCAATATTATTTAAAAGAAGCAATGAAAGCATCAGGCGGATCTTGGAAGAAGCCGAATGTCATGATTTGTGTGCCTTATGGCATTACATCAGTTGAGCAACGTGCAGTAATTGATGCAGCGCGTCAAGCGGGTGCTCGTGATGCAGTTACAATTGAAGAACCATTCGCAGCAGCAATCGGGTCAAACTTACCAGTGTGGGAACCTACAGGCAGCATGGTCGTTGACATTGGTGGGGGAACAACTGAAGTAGCGGTCATTTCCCTTGGCGGCATCGTTACAAGTGAGTCTGTACGTGTTGCGGGCGACGCAATGGATCATGCAATCACAAGTTACATTCGCAAAATGTACAACTTAACAATTGGTGAACGGACAGCTGAAGCCATTAAAATGGAAATCGGTTCGGCAAGAGTCATTGATAATGTTGAAAAAATGGAAATTCGTGGTCGTGATTTAGTGACAGGACTTCCTAAAACAATTGAAATCTCTTCAGAAGAAATTGCAGAAGCTTTAAAAGAATCTGTCGCATCAATTATTGATGGCGTGAAGAAAACATTGGAACAAACGCCTCCTGAATTATCTGCAGATGTTATGGAGCGAGGTATCGTCTTAACTGGCGGTGGTGCATTACTGAAGAACTTAGACAAAGTGATTAGTGATGAGACAAGCATGCCGGTATTCATTGCAGAGAATCCACTAGATTGCGTTGCCATTGGTACGGGTATGGCGCTTGATCATATGAATATGATTCGCCAAAATTCTAAACACTAAGGAGGACCGTTCCAATGCCACAGTTTTTTTCGAATAAGCGATTAATTTTGCTGCTTGTCGGGGTGATTTTTCTTGTGGCATTGATCAGCTTCTCTTTGAGAGATCGTGACAATGTGTCACTACCTGAACAAATTATTAAAGATGTAGTTGGTTTTGGACAGTCTATTTTTTCAAAACCAACACAGTACATAACAGGTGTTTTCGATAATGTCGATTCTTTGTTGAATACGTATGAAGAAAATAAACGATTAAAAGGTCGTTTAGAAGAATTTGCGAAATTACAAACGGACGTGAACGATTTAGCTTCCGAGAATTCGAGATTACGAGAAATCGTGGACAAGCAAGACGATCTTCGAGACTATGAACCGATTCAGGCAACTGTAATCGCGAGAAATCCTGATCAGTGGGAAGAAAAAGTTATCCTTGATAAAGGTGAAATCCATGGAGTTTCAAAAAACATGGCGATTATGACAGCGCAAGGGTTAATTGGGAAAGTTGTGGTAACAACGCCATTTACGTCGACTGTCGAACTTTTATCCACTCAAAATCCAAACTATCGAGTATCTGCGTTGGTCATTGGCGATAAAGAAGTGTTTGGACTAATTGAGGGGTACGATAATGAACGAAAAGAACTAATCTTAAAACGAATTGATTCCAATATTGAAATCGAAGTAGGTCAGAAAATAATGTCATCTGGACTCGGCGGGATTTTCCCTAAAGGGATCTTAATTGGGGATATCACAGAGGTCACGACAGACGACTTTGGTTTAACAAAGACAGCATTTATCAAGCCTGCTGCTGATTTTGCCTTGCTAGATCATGTAATGATTGCAAAACGTTTAATGACTACGGTTGATGGAACAGACGGTACGAATAGTGCAACAGATGAGGATACGCCATGAGGCGGTTAATCATTCCGGCAATCGCCGTCGTGCTATTTTACCTAGAACCCGTTTTCGGTTTGTTTTCTCCTCTTGATATTAGCGGGGAATATCGGTATTTAATTCCCCGATTTCTCATTATGTATTTAATATTCATTTCCATCTACTATAGCCGCAATCGCGCGATGGGGTATGCATTGTTATTTGGACTCTTGTATGATGTGTTTTTCATTGATATTATTGGATTATATTCTTTTTTATATCCATTAATTTGTTTAATTGCTAGTTTTATCATGAAGTTTATTCACCAGCATCTGATTGTAACGACGGGTTTGTCGCTCCTTTTAGTAGCTGGTCTTGAATTTGTGTTATATCAGTTCTTTTTATTGATTGGATTGACGGACATGTCGCTTCAAGCGTTTGTTCATGAACGATTGATTCCAACAATGATTGCGAATTCAATATTTTTAGTGGTGCTTGGCTGGGCATTTAAATATGTAATCAATGCACGTTTATTGCAACGATTAAATCAGCCAAATTGACTCGACGCGTGGGGTGACGCATTTGACGAAAAAGCAACTTGTCTATATAAAAGGGACAAAAGAAGGTCTAGTGCTTCGGCTTGATGATCAATGCGCATATGCCGAATTAGTAGAAGAACTTAAACGTAAAGTTTCGGAAGAAGGCATCGATGGACAAGCAGAGGTTCTTTTACAACTTGGGAATCGCTTCTGTTCGGAAGAGCAAATCAAAGAATTAATCGCAAGTATCCACACGTCTCCACACTTACGTGTTTCTAGAGTGCAAAGTGATGTCATTTCAGTCGAAGAAAGCAATCGCCGTATTTTAGAGCGACAATCTGAAACTTATGTTGGCATTGTGCGTTCTGGACAAGTAGTTCGGGCAGAAGGCGATTTAGTCGTCGTCGGCGATGTGAATCCGAATGGTAAAATTATCGCAGGGGGCAATATCTTTGTTCTGGGACGGTTAAAAGGAATCGCACATGCTGGGGCAAATGGGAATCAAGAAGCAGTTATTGCAGCATCTTGGCTAGAAGCAACGCATCTGATGATTAATGAAGCCATCGAAACCATGACAGATGAATTGACCATTTTGTCAGAACAACCTGAAATGGAGTGCGCATATTTACATGCAAATGGTTTTATCGCAATTGACCGACTTCAAGAACTTCGTTTATTAAGACCGCAATTATCTACATTTAAAGGAGGAAGCTAATGTGGGAGAAGCTATCGTAATTACTTCAGGTAAGGGTGGCGTTGGGAAAACAACGACTACTGCTAACCTCGGGACTGCATTGGCACTTCAAGGCAAGAAAGTTTGTTTAATCGATACCGACATTGGGTTACGCAATTTAGACGTCGTGCTCGGATTAGAAAACCGCATCATTTATGATTTGGTTGACGTGATTAATGGTCGCTGTAAAGTCCATCAAGCTTTAGTAAAAGACAAACGATTTGATGATAAATTATACTTGCTTCCTGCAGCACAAACGACGGATAAAAACGCGATTAATCCAGAGCAAATGAAAGAGCTTGTAACGGAATTAAAACGTGATTATGACTATGTCATCATCGATTGTCCAGCAGGCATTGAGCAAGGTTACAAAAATGC
>JBFGKX010000203.1:0-4108 GCA_041576455.1 Paenisporosarcina sp.
AAATCTCTACATAAATTTAGGCAACAAAAAAAGGACATCTTCTCCTAGAATTTAAGTATCCTACTACCAAATTCTAAAAGAAAGAAGTGTCCTTATGTTTAAAGATTATAACATGAATCCACTTGTTTTACCGCTAGATTTAGAAGTGAAATGACCAAAAATGATAGTGCGGTTTCCATCAACCATACAGGTTGCCCATCGTATCATCCGCATATGATGCTGACACAATGAATGAGCCTTTAACGGACAGGTCGAACATTCTTTGGAAAGATAAATTTCAAGGTTGCGTATTTCGGATCATAACTGTTAAAACGGTTTAATCGTCATGAGAAGAATTAAAATAACAGTCGCAATATGTGTAGCATTATTGTAAGGAATCATTTGTTTGCTAATGGCCAAATAAGATGCAGGAAGTTCATCATCGGTTGTTTCGTCTAAAATGGCATTTTGAGCAGACATTTTTTTCGGTAAAATGCCAGCAACGATTGGTTGAACTGCTATGTAAATGACTAGAGAAGCAATATACCAAAATTCTTTAAATAAAGAAGGGTTTATGATCCCTAATATAATGCCCGTAAGAAGTAATGTGATACTCCCGATTTTTGCTAATTTATCAACACCGCTGAATATGGTCATGGAAAATTTGGCTTGAGAAACGGTTTTCGCGCGATTCATAATAATGGGTAATGCAAAGGCTGAACCTAATCCAATGACAGCAGCCAAAATGTGAATTAATAAAACCCAAATGTAGATACTCAATTTCTTTCCTCCAATTTGCAAGATGATGTATTTTATCAATAAATCTTATGAAATATGTTAGAAAATGATAAAAAAGTAGTTATAGATGGTTTTAAAAAATCTACAAATCAATGAGAGTTTCTATCTAGGCTACTAATCATAATAATCAACCGTTTCGAGGGGGTATATAAGGACTAATCTACCTATCGAATCGTAAGAGATAACTCGTACATAACCTGAGTTATGTATATATTAAAATAATTAATCACCTTAAGTCACTTTGAAGAGTACGAAAAGTCATTTAATATAAGTAGCAGAGTATGATTAAAGGTAGCATATGTAAAAAGGTAGAGTGTTAAGGGCCTATTTATTATCTCTACCCATAAAGCAATGCACAAAATATTAAAATTGTAATAACACCAATTAATCCCATCCGCATACCAACGAGCGGCTCTTCGTCTATTTTAAAGGGCTGCTACATACTTTCTCTTAAAGGAGGGATTTTTATCTACAATCGTCAAGCTGCCGTTCAGTATGCCAACACTTGGTGGAATTCGTATAATCCTGCATTTCCTAAATTTGATGTTGATTGCACCAATTATATTTCACAATGTTTACTGGCTGGTGGGGCTCCGATGAGAGGATACCCTAAGAGGGATAAAGGGTGGTGGGTCGGTGGAGGGACTTGGAGCTTGAGTTGGAGTACCTCTCATTCTCTTAGGTGGTATTTGGATACATCAACAGTGGGTTTACAAGCTGTAAAAGTAGCTAGAGCGAGTGATTTAACACTAGGGGATGTCATTTGTTACGATTTTCAAGGAGATGGTCGATTTGATCATACTACGATAGTGACTGGCTTTAATGGTCATCAACCCCTAGTAAATGCCCATACGGCTAATAGTGTGCTTCGAGATTGGCGGTATACATCATCGCCAGCTTTCATGGATGAAACGAAGTATATGTTCTTCCATATTAAAGATTCATTTACACAGTAAAACCCTTGGATTCCCAAGGGTTTTACTGTGTAACCTTATTCAGCAGGTACATGCCATAGTGCAGCGATTGTACCTTCGCCAGCATGAACAGCTAATACTGAGCTAATTTCACCGACACGAACGACTAAATTAGGTGCTTTAGCGTGGATTAAGTTTTTTAAATCTTCTGCTTGCTGTAGGACATTTCCATGCATGAGGTCAATGGATCGAACACCATCTACTTCATATGCGTCTACAACCTTATCGACTAAATAATTGAGCGCTTTCTTTTGAGATCTCACTTTATCAAGCGCTTTTAATTCACCTAATTCGTTTATATGGATAATGGGTTTCACTTGCAATAAGCTTCCTAAGAAAAATTGAACACCGCTCATGCGCCCACCTTTATAAAGTTGATTTAAGTTTCCAATTAAAATATAATTTCGGAAATTCTTTACTTCACTACGAAGTTGAGACGCAATTTCTTCAGCGTTCATTCCTCTTTGTTGCAAGACAATCCCACGCTCTACAAGTTTAGTAATTCCTGAAGATAGTGCAAGAGAGTCTATGGTTTCCATACGAACTTCTGCAATTTCTGCACCAGATTTTGAAGAGGAAAGTGTTCCGCTTAATTTAGATGATACATGCACAGCTATGATGGTTTCATAATTTTGGCTAATCTCCTCATAAAGCTTGGCAAATTCACCAGCAGCTGGTTGTGAAGTTTTTGGGAATTCTTCTGCATTGCGAATTCGATCATAAAGTTGATCAGCTGTTAATTCGATTCCATCTGCATACTGTTCATGGCCAAAATGAATGGTTAAAGGCACTACATGTACATCTGGATGGGAAGCTAGGATATCGCTAATATATGCGGTACTATCTACAACCCAAGCAATTGGTTTTTTGGTCATCAACAAAACCCCTCATCTTAAATTAATAATTTTGATTATTAGTTAGTATAACATGAAAAAAATCCACTTGCGATGACGTTTGGTTTATAATGGAAGTCAATGAGATTATTTAGACACAGTTTACCGACGCCACTTTCGTTCTGAAAAAGATTGATTGAAGTCAAATCGATGACGGTACATAATGAGTATAATGGCAAAGACAATTGGCCATGCATGATGGAATTCACCATAATAAAAGATTGATCCAATATATGCAATGTACCCAAATATCATACTAAGAGTTGCACTTCTCATGAATGGTATAATAAGAGAAAACCCAATGATAAAAGCAAACGCAAATAATAGATTAAAGCTCAGGCCGATGCCAACGAAAGTGGCGATGCCTTTGCCACCTTTTCCTTTTAACCAAAATGGATACATATGGCCGCATATAACAAGTAAACCGCCTACAGCAACTGCCCATTCAGGGAAATCCAAATTGCGGCCGATAATAATAATGAATAAACCTTTTAGTGCGTCGCCTATAAAAGTGATAGCAAAAGCAGGTTTTCCAATAATGAGCCCAGCATTCCGAGCACCTAAATTGCCACTGCCATGATTGCGCAAATCGATTTTGTAAAACTTTCCAATCCACCAAGCTGTCAAAAAGGTTCCTAAAAAATAACTGGCTAAAAAATAAACAACCATTTGTACACCTCTGCTCACACTTTATTTTGATTCTAAAGAAAAAAGAACTTTAAGAAAAACAGAAAACACATACTAAGGTGGTTATTTAATGAAGAAGCAAGTTCACATCTTAATAATTTTCTTCATTCTCATCCTTAGTGGGTGCTCATTTTCTACTACAAATAGCAGTGAAGAGTCAATTGCAGAAAAAGGCGTTATAGCGATAGATAGTAAATATTTATCAAGATCTAGTGTAGTACGTTTGAATGGGGAATGGGCCTTTTACTGGAGACAGTTATTATTGCCACATGAAGTTGAGCATGCACAACTTCATAATACAACCCAATATACTGTTGTCCCGAGTTCTTGGGCATCTGATGCTAAGAGTAAAAATGGATATGCAACTTATTCGTTAACAGTAAAAATTCCCGAAAGTCTACGTGGTCAAGCTATGGGGATATACATTCCATATCAAAATTCTTCTTATATTCTATGGGTAGACGGAATTCGTAGTGCCTCAAATGGATATGTTGGAAATAATAAAGAATCGAGTGAGCCTGCGTTTCGAAAGGAACTAGTATATTTTACACCGGAAAATTCTGAAATTCATTTGACCATGCAAATAGCTAACTTTGAATATGTTAAAAGTGGAGCAAGCCAATCAATACTTTTTGGAAGGGCTAATGCAATTTCGATGCACTATACGCAACTAGTGGCTTCCACACTATTAATTATTGGCGCAATTTTAGTGATGGGAGTTTATCAACTTAGTTTGTTTATATTTAGAAGACAAGAAAAAGCATTTTTGTATTTTGG
>JBFGKX010000204.1:0-4090 GCA_041576455.1 Paenisporosarcina sp.
GAAATATATCGGCGGACATAGTGATGTTGTTGCTGGATTAGTTGTCGTAGCGACGGAACAGTTAGCGAAAGACTTACACTTTGTTCAAAACTCAGTAGGAGCGATTTTAGGACCGCAAGATTCATGGTTACTAATTCGTGGTTTGAAAACACTTGGGATTCGTATGGAAGAAACCAATTCAAGTGCTATGCGCATTGCCGACTTCTTAGTAGCACATGAGGCAGTAGGAAAAGTATTTTATCCTGGATTAGAATCTCATGTTGGCCATGATATTATGAAAAAACAAACTACTGGTTTTGGTGGAATGATTTCATTTGACGTTGGAAGTACTGAAAAAGCGGCACAACTATTGAAGAAATTGCGTTATTTCACATTAGCTGAAAGTTTAGGTGCCGTAGAAAGTTTAATTTCTGTTCCGGCTCAAATGACACATGCATCAATTCCCGCAGATCGTCGCCAAGAACTAGGAATTGTAGATGGGTTAGTCCGTATCTCTGTTGGTATTGAAGACGTTGAAGACTTACTTGAAGACTTAGAACAAGCATTAGCCTAATAAATGATAGATGCAAGTCACTCTATGTTAAAATAGAGTGGCTTTTTTTGTGTGATTGGTTACAAAAAAATATATAGTGGTCAAAAATAAAATTTATCATTCGTTCAAACATATAATGTACAAAACTAGGAGGAGGTCGCAATGAAAAAGATAACTTTACTTTTTAGTTCAGTCCTCCTCATTTTCTGCGCATTTATTGGGTTTCGTTACAGCTATGTATTAACAGAAGATGGAGGAACTGTTCAACTCATATTCGCGATGTCTATGTTAGATGCCACTTCACGTGAGTATGTGAAGGTTGATGAAACGATTTTCGTGAATCGTTACATTTCTAAAAACAAGGAAGGTATGAAACATGACATTGTAAAAAAAGTCTTGAGTGATTTTGGTTGGTCATATGAAACGCAAGAAGGGGCATCGCTCTTCTTTAAAAAAGATAAAGAATCCATTGTAGTGGAAACGACATTATTTACGGAGAATTATTTTTTATGGGATGTCCCGAATGAGGCCTTTGAATAAAAGCTTTTAGAAAAAAAGTTGTAAATGTCAATAAAAGCGATTGTAGATGTGTACTCTACAATCGCTTTTTATTATTGACCCTTAAACATCGGTTTGCGTTTTTCGCCAAAAGCAATTAATGCTTCGACTCGGTCTTCTGTGGGTATGGTGATTTCATAGGCTTTGCGTTCTATGTTTAATCCTGTATGTAAATCAGCGTTCATGCCGTGTTTAATCGCAAATTTAGCTTGTTGCAAGGCAATAGGGCCATTAGCAAGCATTGAATTAGCGAACTTTCCAGTTTCTTCTAGTAAACTATCTTGAGGAGTGACCTTTGTTAAAACACCAAAGGCAAGCGCTTCATTAGCTTTTAAACGACGAGCAGTGAGGATTAACTCCAATGCTCTTGCTTCTCCAATTAAACGTGGTAAACGTTGTGTACCACCAGCACCTGGAATAATGGCTAAGCTCGTTTCGGTTAAACCAAGGACAATGTTATCTGCCGCTATTCGGAAATCGCACGCTAAAGCTAGCTCCATGCCGCCCCCGAATGCATAGCCATTCATCATCGCAATGGTTGGTTGTGGCAAATTTTCGATCGTTGAAAATACTTCTCCAATTTTATAAATATTGCGTTTCACTTGTTGGTCTGTCAAAGTTTTACGTTCTTTTAAATCGGCGCCAACACTAAATGCTTTTTCACCAGCACCAGTAAAAACGACTACTCGAATGTCTGGGTTAATTCGAATTGATTCGGCAACTTGACCTAGTTCTTGTAACATTTCATAGTTAAAGGCGTTCATTGAATCGGGTCGGTTTAATGTAACAATGGCTAAATTTCCGTTTTGTTCGTAACGAATCGCTTCCATGGTAAATCCCCCTTATAATATTCACAATTTTAAAATTTTTCCCTTTTAAAACATATCACTTTTTGGACCTTGATGCTATCTCTCTCTATAATGAAAAACAAAGGAGGCGCATGAAATGGATCGCTTAGCATTCTATCGAATTTATCGAATTGTTTGGATGTCTTTAAAGTTTTTTACACAAGTCACCCTTTTTCAGCGCCGTTATAAAGGTCGCTTTACGCCAATAATTAATGAAAAATGGGAACGACTTGTTACGAAACAAGCGAAAGAATATAAACGAACTGCTCTTAAATTAGGTGGTTTAATGATTAAAATGGGTCAATTTTTATCGACGAGAGCTGATATTATGCCACCTTCATTTATCGCTGAACTTGAAGGGTTAACAGACCGAGTGCCTCCAGTTCCACGAGTGAAAGCCATTGACCTTTTAGAAGAAGAATGGAATACATCCTATTGTGATTTTCTCTCAAACCTTTCAGATAAACCTGTTGCATCTGCCTCGATAGGCGAAGTTTATAAGGGGACATTGCAAGACGGCACTGAGGTTGCGGTTAAAATACAACGCCCAGATATTGAGCGTATTTTACGTGCCGATTTTCGTGCGATGAAACTTGTGATTTGGTTAGCTAAACGGTTCACAGCCTTTGGCAAGCAAATTGATTTAAATTTATTGTATAACGAAATGGTTGATACCATTGGAGCAGAGCTTAATTTTTTACAAGAACTGCGCAATGGACGGAGTTTTGCCGATCGATTTGAAGCAATGTCAGGTGTACGTTTTCCCGTGTACTATGAGGAGCTTTCTACTCGTCGTGTCCTTGTGATGGAGTGGATTGAAGGTGCTCGTATTACTGACCTTGCATTTATAGATGCCAACGGGATCAATCGTCGTGAATTGTCTGAGCGTTTGTTCCGCTTGTTTTTAGAACAAGTATTGGACGGAGGACAATTCCATGCGGATCCACATGGTGGAAATATCATCATTAAACCAGATGGAACAATTGTATTAATTGATTTTGGAATGGTCGGGTCCATCCGTAAAGAGGAAGCTCGCTCTGTCTTAAAAGTCGTTGAAGGAATTTTATTCAAACAGTACGACCAAGTATTGGATGGATTGGAAGAGTTGCGTTTCTTATTGCCACATGCCGATCGCCGATTATTGGCAAATGCAATTGCTCGAGTAGTTGCAGCTTATGAGTCAGAAGAATTAACTCAAATGGACAGTTTTGTCGTCAATCGGTTGCTAGATGATTTAAAAGGAATTGTTCGTACGCAACCTGTACAGCTTCCAGCAGAGTTTGCCTTTTTTGGACGAGCCGTGTCCACTTTTATTGGTGTTCTTCACGTTTTAGATCCAAAAGTAGATTTATTGGCGATTGCACGCCCACGTGTTTTGGAATGGGCAACTACACAAAAAGGCGGAGAGAAATCATTTTCGAAAGATGATTTATTGCGCATCGGCTTAAATGCTATTGGGCCATTACGAACTTTACCGCAAAAAATCGCCGCTTATCTCGATGAACCAACTCTTATGCGAGAATATATGCAAGAACGAGATGCAGAAATCAAAGCGGAACGTTCCCGTCTGCAAACGCGTATGTTTGCAGGAAGCATTTCAATGCTAGCACTAGCAACTTTGTTTTTTGGTGTGTGGGACGAGCACACACCGCTAATCATTATATCCAGTGTTTTCTTTATGGGATCCTCTTTGGTTTTTAAACAAAAGTCATACAAATAATTCTGAGCCATTTCTTCTTGAGATGATTTCAGCTTGTAGACAAAAGAATATTAATCAAAATAAAAGGATAAAAATTTGTATTCTTATCTTTGTACTCTCCCGAAAAAGATATTGGTCGGCGATGTCTTTCACTTTCCGCGGACGAAACGCTACCCTCCTCAGCTCAGCTGTCTATGACAGCTAAGCTTGTGGGGTCTAGCTTGTTTCGTTTTTCCGCAGGAGTCTTCAGAAATAGTCGACCTTCTCTCTATATAAATTATATGAAGAGTTACGCTTACAATAAGAAACCGGTTGATTCGCCAGCATTTTCAACTACTCATGTTCATGCTTTAATTTTCTTAAGATTCTCTTACGTCACCCGATAAAAATAAGAATGAAATGACCGACTCCTGTGGGATAGCGAAGACGTCGAAATCCACTCGAGCATCGCTC
>JBFGKX010000205.1:0-4068 GCA_041576455.1 Paenisporosarcina sp.
ACATTAAACTACGCAATAATAGGAAGGGAGAAAGAAATTGATTTTATGTTGATTGCTTTGATTCAAGGTGGACATGTTCTTCTTGAGAGTGTCCCAGGATCGGGGAAGACAATGATGGCTAAAACCTTTGCACATGCATTTGAAGGCGACTTTAAACGATTGCAATTTACACCTGATGTCTTACCATCTGATGTAACTGGAATCAGTTATTTCGATCCGAAATCACAAGATTTTATCGTTAGACCTGGACCAGTCATGACCAACATTTTACTGGCTGATGAAATAAACCGCGCGACTCCGAGGACACAGTCAAGTTTGTTAGAGTCGATGGAAGAAAAGCAAGTAACAATTGATGGGGAAACGTTGAAGTTACCAAATCCATTCATGGTCATCGCTACACAAAATCCAGTTGAATCACAGCAAGGGACATTTTCATTACCTGCGGCACAACTAGATCGTTTTTTATTTAAAATTAGTATTGGATATCCAACCTTTGAAGAAGAAAGAAAGATCTTGCGCGATTTTAATGAAAATCCAGGAGAAGTTCGCTCATCAACTGTTCTGACTATCTTAGATGTCTTGGAATGGAAGAAAGAAATTAAATCCATAACTGTCCATGAAGATATTGAAACTTACATACTTCAACTTGTTCAAGCTACTAGACAACATCCATACATTGAATTAGGTCTAAGTTCTCGAGCTACACTTGCTCTTGTACATGCATCTCAAGGGATTGCATTTTTACAAAACCGATCATTTGTTACTCCTGACGATGTAAAATATGTCTTTTCACCGCTCGCTTCCCATCGTCTTATGCTAACAGCAGAAGGCATGCTTATTCATGACCCTATAGATTTACTTAACGAAATCATTGGATCGGTTCAAACCCCTGTAGAGGCAGCTATCAAATGATTTGGAAACGAGATTATTATGGTGCAGCACAAACAAAGTGGGCTTTAGTGGTTTTGGGGTTTCTGTTTGTGTTTTCATTGCTGCTAATGAACTATGTAGTTGCGGGTGTATTTGCTTTTTTAGGGACAATTGCTAGTTTGCAATTTTGGTATTTTAGGCAGGTTGGGAAAAGTCTGTTTATGCAAAATGAGAAAAACAGAAGTCGATTATTAGTAAATGGTCCATCTTCGTGGACGTTGGAATTTGAGAATCCTGGTCTGCCCATTTGGAATGGTCAACTTAGACTTCATTTTCAAAATGCCGTTAATCCCATCTATCCACAATCAAATGCTCATGGTCAATTAAACGAAGTCTTAGTTCCATTTACAATTGGTTACAAAGAAAAAATAGTTTTGAATATTCCGCTTCAAGGTGCTAAGAGGGGCATATCAAAACTAAAAGATGTAGAATTGACAATTCCACATTTATTTGGTGAAGGTTCAATTGTATTGACCTATCAACCAATCGTCTTGATGGACCAAATGGTATTCCCGAATATTTTTCCTGTGAAGGAATTGAGACATCCATCACCTATAAAACCTAGTTCTTTTGAAATGAAACACTCCATCTTTCATGATGTATTTTCTCCAATAGGTACGAGAGATTATGTCCCGTCTGATCAATTTCATCATATTCACTGGAAAGCAAGTGCAAGACTACAAAAACTTCAAACGAAAGTATTTACGCAGATTGCAAATGAGTCTGTCATGCTAATCGTTAATATTGCACAAGGTTATTCGATCATTTCTGATTTAGAGGAAAAGATTGAAGTCATCGGATCCTTTATTGATTTTTATTATCGTGAAGGAATTCCTTATTCAATTGTTATTAATGTTCGAGCATTTGGACAATCTCCTTACCTTTTTATCCCTACAGGTGATGGACAAAAGCAACGACAAAAATCAATGGAACTATTATCAATTCTTTCTAAAAATGATTTAACTATGCCATTTAATCGGATGTTAAGCCATTTGGAAATTCATAAAGAGTTTCCCATGTCCGTTATCATTTTCACAAATGATGAAAAAGAAGTTGCCCCTTATATTGCTAAGTGGCAGCAAAAAACGAAAGTATTGGTTTATGGTGATGATCGGAAAGGGGGAGGGATCCAATGGAGAAAGGATTTGATCTCAACTCGTTAATCACTAGTCAATCAATAGGGAAATATGTGCAGGACATTTGGTTAATCGCTTTTTTCTTCGTATTAATTCCTGACGGTGCCACCTTGTCACTAACGATGATCTGGCTTGTCATGCATGCACTCATTTTAGTATGTGTATTATTCGTTTTCCGAAAAACAGGCTACCAAATAATTGTACCGTTGCTAATCTCATTAGTAATAACCCTTTTAGTATTTCTATTTGGAGCTCCATATTGGTTTTATCTTGCAGTTGTTTTTGTAAGTGTATGGAGAATACAGGAGAGGTTTGCAACCGAACAAGATGATTTAACTCATAATGGATTTTTCTACATGTTACTTATTCTTATCTTTTCGATCAGCATATTTGTATCTATAGTTATGCAAAATAACGAAGCGATTAGCGATAGTTATTTTCTAGTCATTTCCGGTGTCATCGTATATATCATTCACCGACTTATTGTCCACTGGCTGACGACCAAATCAATTAATCAGATTCCATTTTATTATATTGTGATTTTTTTTGGTGCAATTATGGGAATAGCAAGTAGCATATATTTCATTGTTTCATTATTTGCTGAAAAAACGAGAATTTTATTTGTTGCACTCTTTGGTGATTTATTGATGCTCCTTTTTGTTCCTTTTGGAACCTTGTTAAATTGGTTCAAAAATAAATTTCAATCGATTGCTCCACCTGAAGAAGAGCAAAAAGAAATTGTTCAGCAACTTAGTGAAGCCTTAGATGAACTAAAGCCTCTTCAAGATCAGAGTACACAATCAAGCGATTTTCCATGGATGATAATTTTTATAGTTGTAGCAACAATTCTTGTTATTTATAAGTTGTGGAAATTATTTAAAAAGAGATTAGACATTATCACTCCGAAAAAGAACATGGAAATTTCCATAAGTCGAGAACCCATTTTGACATCGACTGTATCTACAAGTAAAGAAGTTCGGTGGGCATATTCAATGGAGACCAATATCGTTCGTGAAGCTTACCGGTCTTTTGAAAAGCAAGCACGGGAATTTGGTTTAGCCAGACTTCAAGATGAAACTGTCCGTGAATGGTTTAGTAGACAAAACTGGCAAGGGGACAAACGATTTTTTTCGATTTATGACGCGGTTCGCTATGGTCAAACTCAAATGAGTGGTGCAGATGGTGAATGGTTTATTACCCAATTAGAATTGTTTTCTAAAAAATATTTCTCAAATGAGGTTTAAAGTTTTGAAAAAAAGGGGAAATTAATCTTGAACACAGCAACATTCTCATTTCCCCCTTTTTATAGGACATCTTCCATAATGGAAAGTGTCCTACTTTTTTTTGTCTAAATTCCCCTTAAGAAATTATTTGTTCATTTTTCTATAAAAGTTAAATTTACTTTGAATATTGTCTAAAGTGCGTACACATGAATAACGAGGGTTATCAGTTAATCGTTTTGCTAATAAAACATTCTTACGAAATTAAATATGCACATTATCCGAATCTTTCGATGTTTAAGTGAATGAACTTTGATAAACTAATATCACAGAGATTAATGCAGTATTTGGAGGTTTTAACATGGAAAAGAAATGGAAAGTTGGATTTGTAGGCACAGGTGTGATGGGTAAGAGCATTGTAAAGCATTTATTAATAGCAGGACATGAGGTGTCTATTTATACACGTACGAAAGCCAAAGCACTAGAATTAATCGAAATGGGTGCTGTTTGGAAGGACACGCCTGGAGAAGTAGCAGCATGCTCCAGTGTTGTATTCACTATGGTAGGGTATCCCAAAGATGTAAAAGAAGTTTATTACGGGGAGCAAGGGATTTATCAACATGGAGATCAGAATTTAATCGTGGTTGATTTAACGACTTCAACGCCGACACTTGCGATTGAACTATATGAAAAAGCGAAGGAGTATCAAATGAATTCGTTGGATGCGCCGGTTTCAGGCGGAGATATTGGTGCTCAAACAGGTAAACTCTCCATCATGGTTG
>JBFGKX010000206.1:0-4041 GCA_041576455.1 Paenisporosarcina sp.
AAGCTGCAAATACAGCAATAGCGAATGCAGGTATAGCACTTGAAGACTATACAGCTGCAAATGGTGTATCTACTGATCCATCGTATGTGCATGTGGAAACCAAATTAAATGAATTGAAAACCGCACTAAGTGCAACCCCTAAAGTGAGAGGTGTAATAGAGCAGTCCACGGCTGCAGTGAATGTTGCAGTTGCTCGTCTACGTTTGTTTTTGAAAATGAATGATGCAATTGAACTGGTAAACGGAGCTACAGTTGGAACGGCTACTGGTCAATTCTCACAGGATACTTTGGATTTATTTAATGAAGCAGTCACAGCTGCAGAAGCTGCTTATTTTGAAGAGGATTCCCTACAGGCTCTAAATGATGTCATCTTAGCATTGACTACGAGTATCTCGCAATTTAAGAATTCAGCTGTGCCTCCATTTAGCCTTGAGTTGGTTTCAAATGAGGCCTTGTACTTCAGTTCGGATGAATCTGTATCTCAAGATTTAATCATTTTTGCAAATTCCTTTGACATGCTAAATACCCCTGTCGACGACACAATAAATACAGCTAATCAAATCGTATCCTCATCCAAATTTTCACATAATAAAAGAAACATTAAGGAATTTATTGAAATTAGACGTGGCAATGAATCTCAAGAATTTCAATATAATTCGTCAACTAATTCCTTTAATGTTTTAAATTCATCTAGAACAATTGTTGGTAACCTTTCGATTACATCTGCTTCAAATCAAGTAGAGGTGAGTTCTAGTGATTTTCCAATTAGTGGAGTGAACATACACCCTAAACCGTGGGAAATTGATTTAACAAATGCGGGACTGGTATTTACTTTAACTGAAAATGAAAATATGGTAGCCACAAGTACAATGCCTATCTTATTTGCGGAAACTGATCTAGTAAAAGCGATAAACGTTGCCAAAGATGTCAAATCACGTGCAATAGTTGAACTTGAAACGCATCTATTTGTCATTGGATTGTCAACAGACGAAGCTTATGTGAATGTGGAAGCCAAATTAATTGAATTGGAAGCGGCACTAAGTGCGTCACCTAAAGTTAAAAGTGACCTTGAAGCCAAAACAGCTAGCTTAAGAACTGCAGTAAGTGCGCTACAAGAAGAGACAAATAAAAAGATACAAGAAGTTGTAGCAACAGCAAATTTAGCAGTAAATAATGCTTTACTTGCACAAGAAGACCATCTAAATGTCAATGGCATGTCAACAGACGAAGCTTATGTAAATGTGAAAACTATATTAGAGAGAATGGAAGCGGCACTAGGTGAATCAATTATAGTGAAAAATGACCTCGAAGACGTAACAATTAGCTTAAACACTGCAGTAAATATGCTGCAAGAAGAGACATATAAACTGTACACAAATTTACAAGAAGTTATAGGAGTCGCAAATGTAGCAATAGAGCATGCTGAGGGTGCACTTGTAACCTATATTCATCCCAATGGCCTGTCTCCAGTCGAAGCTTCTGATGTGGAAACTAAATTAAACGAATTGAAAACGGCACTAAGTGCATCTCCTAAAATGAAAGAGGAAATAGAGCAGGCAACGGCTATACTCAATGATGCAGTTGCTCGCCTAAGATTACTTGGAGAAATGAATTTTGCGAATAAACTGTTAGAAGGAGCTATAGTTGGAATGGCTCCTGGGCAATTCTCACAGGAATCTTTGAATTTACTTAATGATTCAATCATAGTTGCAGCAATCGCTTATTCTGAAGAGGATTCCCTACAGGCTCTGAATGATGCGATTTTAGCATTGACTACTAGCATCTCGCAATTTGAGGATTCTGTTGTTCATGTTGTGGTGCCAACATTCACACTTGATTTGGTATTAGGTGAGAGCTTAACAATATCTCATGATGTAATAATTGTTGATGACACAGAAACTAGTAATGGAATAACTAAAAGAAACATCAAGGAACTTATTCAAATAAGACGTGACAATGAATCTCAAGAATTTCAGTATAATTCGTCAAATAATTCGTTTGATGTCTTGAATTCATCTGGGAATACTGTCGGAAATCTTTCAATAACTTCTACTTCAAATCAAATTGAGATTGGGAAGGGTCTTGATGTTGAAACTCCTGTTGGTCCTATCCTAATTAAGGGAGTCAACCTACACCCTCTACCGTTTGGAGATAATCCCACAGAGCCGGAATTAGTTTTTACTCTAACTGAAAATGAAATTATAGTTGCCACAGTGACACTGCCCATCATTGTTAATTGACCATAGAAAATGCTGGTGCTGAAAAAATGAGGAACTTAACTGGATCTACTTATTATCTTTCTGTAAAGGGGCAGTGCATGGGCAAGGTATTTACCATAATGTACGAACTACATGAAGTGAAAAACTTGGAATAGCAGAAAACCTGTTAGCCAAATCTAAAGTAGGATCGGTCAAATACTGCCGATTAACGTAAAAGGGTAAAAGAGATTGTAAAAACGTTTAGATAGGTAACGTTCAACAAATCATACTAAAAAGAGGCCTTCCTAGCATCTCGCAATTTAGTAATTGAGCAATTAATTCTTATAAAGCACTGAAACGTAGGATATTCGATGACTTAGCGATAGGAGAGTTATCCATTTCTAAGTCATCGTGTTTAAGTAGAGCTAATATAATGATTTAGTAGATCAAAATGGGGAACAAAATAATCATCATGACGACTGCACTAAGTTTTGAGGGAATTTTAAAAAAGAATAGAGATGAAGGAGAGTGGACTTGAATGCTCGAATATATCGAACTTACCTCTTCAAATTCGCGACAGTTCCTTGAATTGGCATTTCCAGAGACAAAATCATTGCTACTTGAATTCCCGCCTTCTCTGTTAGCGATCGGCGCGCTTTTTGCTGGGCGTCCAGTTGGTTTAGGGATGTTGGAGACAACCGAACAATCCGCAGTGCTTCACCTAAAAACATTGAAAGTAGCAGTAAATTTTCGTCGACAAGGCATTGGAAAAAAGTTGATGGAAATGATGGAAGAACACATGCGCCCATATGGTTTTCAGGGGATCAGTGTCGAGTATCTCGTCACGGGGGATCAAACGGATAGCCATGCATTTTTCAAAAGTTGCGGTTTTTCCAACCCCAAACCAGGCATTCATATTCGACAAGGTCCATTTAATGTAATAAATAATGAGAACTGGCTACGCTTATCGTTTCCACCTGAATTCGATGTATCTTCATGGAATACCATTAGTGCCGAAGAGCGGGCTTTATTGGCATTGCAAGTCGATATTGAATTCCCCGAAATCCTCTCTCCTTTTCCTGAAGAAGAGCTAATTGATGCAGAACGTAGCTTGATTGTTAGACACCAAGGAAAGCCTGCCGGTTGGATAATATTAGAGCCTTTAGATCGAGAAATGATGCTAATTAAGACATTGTTTGTGTATCCACGCTATGAGCGTAGTGGCCAGGGAGTCGTGCTTATCGCAGAAGTATTAAGGCGCATGCTTAACCAAGATACATACAAGTATTGGATGTTCTTTGTAGAAGAAGATAATGAAGCAATGGTTCGTTTAACAAAGCGACGATTTGATCATTTAAAAATAAAAAAAGAAACATTATGGCGTACTCATAAACCATTATCTAAGATGAAAAGTAATGCCATATTGAAGTCGAATGCTCAGTTAAAATCGTAAATGTAGAAGTTTAAATGTCCATTAAATTGTTATGTAAATGGAATAGTGTGATAAGAATTCCAAGATTATGAGAATTGAATGCATGAGGCTACCGAAATTGTATTTTCGGTAGCCTTTTCTCATTTATCTAAAGAGACGGCATCTTGGTCTAAGGCAAATTTAAAAAATGAATTAGAACATGAATTTTTATCTCTTTATCTATTATTCATAGTTAGGAGCGTACTTATCTCTTCTAATGTTTCCGTGGTATTCATTTCATCCTAATCCCATGACGTCTGAATAATCATGGGTCACGTCTGACTAATGTGACTTCACGTCGGAAAAATAGGCACTGACGTCTGAAAGGACGACTTTTCCACCAAAAACACTTCAATTCGCTATGAATAATAT
>JBFGKX010000207.1:0-3953 GCA_041576455.1 Paenisporosarcina sp.
ATTCATTCACTGCAGGAGTCAGTCTAGAAGGGTCTCCTAAAGCTTGTACTAGAATAAATGTTCATAGGGGGTCATATCAATTTCCATTGATTTCAATTTTTTACGCAAAAATTTATGATCGCGCTTCGGAGTAGCTTGAATATACCCGCGAATAATGTGATCATGCTCAATGGATTTTGCATGTTCTTCTAATGCGATTTGTCCAACTTTTCCAGCTATTTTTTGTTTCGCTACTGGGCGAAACAAGTCTGGCACGGGCATAACAAGTTCATTCAAAAGTGCTTTTGCTTGATCTCCCCATAAGTGTAGAGATTTGTCTACGTAGTATTCTTCCCAATCGAGCACGGATTTCCCATCATCTTTCGGTAACACTTTTAAGAACTTGCGGAACATAAAGTAACCGCCAATGGCAAATAACCCTGCAAGTATAAATACCCAAAATACTATAAACCATAAAAACCATCCATCTAAGCCCAACATTCTCACCTCTTATATCCTCTACTTCTATTATAAGAGCTTCTAGGTAAAAAAACACGTCCGATGTGTCATTTCCTTCGAATTCTCTTAAAGAAGGTAGAGATTTGACCAATTAGCAATGTTTTAAAGTAAAATGCTTTTTATGTCCAATGGCACCAACAGTAGGGATTCTATTTAGAATCAAAAGTAAACAAGGCTTGACACAAATTCGTTGAATTCCAATCGGCCTCTTACCTTGAATTCACCATTCTCATTCGCTAATATGAGTAGGAGTGAAAGTGGGGAGAGTCCATGACAAAACTAAAAAAAGCGTTCATCTTAATGGTAATGAGTGTAACCTTGCTGACAGGATGTACCTCATCCAAATTTAAAGCAGAAACCAACTGGGAAGTTGAATCGTTTTCACATGAATCACAAAGAGGCGAAGAAGTATCTTTAGATAATTTAAAAGGCACGGTGTGGTTGGCGACATTTATCTTTACAAATTGTGAAACCGTATGCCCGCCGATGACCATGAATATGACTAAGGTGCAAGATCAACTAGTCAAATTAGGGGTAGAGGATTATAAAATCGTAGCTTTCAGTGTAGATCCAGAAGTGGACACACCTGAAATCATGTCAGAGTATTTAGCAAAATTTAATGCACCAGATGAATCTAAATGGGAATTGCTTACTGGATATGATCCAGAATATATGGAACAATTTGCGCGAGCCTCATTTAAAACATTAGTGAAAGATGATCCAAATACAAATCAAGTCATTCACGGGACAAGTTTTTATTTAGTTGACCAAAATGGAATTGTCGTAAAGAGCTTTGGTGGATACCAAGATGTGAAAACAGAAGAAATCGCTACAGATGTGAAAGCACTAATTAAACAAGGGAATTAAAAAGAACGGGCCTCTGCCCGTTCTTTTTAATTTCATGATTTTCTGTCTTTTAATAAGTCACGAATCTCAACAAGTAATGCTTCTTTTGCATCAATTGAAGGGCCTTTCTCGACCTCTGCTTCTTTTTTACGTTGGAATGACATCATAAATCGAACCACCATAAAAATTGTAAAAGCTACAATAAAAAAGTTAATAATTGATTGAATAAAGTTGCCATACATCACTTTTGCATCGCCTACAGGAAATACTAATCCTGTAAAATCGATTCCACCTAATAATACACCAATTAAAGGTGTGATAATATCTGTAACGAGGGAAGTAACAATTTTACTAAAAGCTGCTCCGATGATAACGGCAATTGCTAAATCCATGACATTTCCTTTTAAAGCGAATTTCTTAAAATCTTGCCACACTCTTTTCACCCCCTATGAATAATTGTACAAAATGAAGGTTTCTTTGTATATGAAATCGCGTTTCTATGTAACAAAGTCGAAAGCTTTGAATTGAGGCTGTGTTAAATAGCAGCCGTGCTTTTCAAACGTAAAAGGAAGAATTTAAAGAATATTAATAGTCATGAACAGAAGAACTTCGTTTAATTTGGTTTAAGATGACGTTATCATAAAAAATATGATAAAATAAAGTAAAAAATTAGGATGCGACCAGATGAATATGCAAAAGAAACCAAAAAATCACCAGAAATCAGTGATTAGGAGAGGTTTACTCATCCTTTATATGGTTCCCATCACTTTAACTTTATTTATAGTATCTAGTGTTTATTGGGGAGATATCCAAAGGATTCCACTCATACATTCACTCACTGATTCATTAAAAAAAGCTCCTAAAACGCTCCTAGATATAGATATTCCAAAAGAGTATATACCAATTTATCAAGAAGCAGCGATTGAATATGAAATCCCTTGGACTTTACTTGCTGCTCATCACCGCATTGAAACGAAATTTTCAACCATGGATCCTTTGCTTTCCCCAGTGGGAGCTGAAGGTCATATGCAATTTATGCCTTGTACCTTTGTTGGATGGCAACACCCTAGTTGTTCTGGACTAGGAAAAGGGAATATTTCAGAAGAAGATAAAACGAATCCTGAAATCATTGCTAAATATGGAGGATATGGCATTGATGCTAACAAAGATGGAATAGCAGATCCCTATCAATTAGAAGATGCTTTGTATAGCGCAGCAAACTATTTAGCAAGTAATGGCGCGGCTACAGGAGATCTAAAACGTGCAATTTTTATGTACAATCATAGTGACGAATACGTAAAAGATGTCCTTTATTATTATTATAAATATGAAGATGAGCAGGGGACCAAAGGGCAAGCTACAGATACAACCCCATAGAAAAAAGCCGTTCAATTAGAACGGCTCTTTCTTATTATTTACGTAGAGATTTAAGGATTAAGCTGACCACGAAGATTAAAATAATTGCACCAATCAAAGCCGGAATAATTTGAATACCAGCAACTGCTGGTCCAAAGCTGAATAGCATGCCGCCAATCCAAGCCCCGATAATACCTGCAATAATATTCCCTATAATACCACCTGGTACGTCTTTACCTAAAATAAGTCCTGCTAACCAACCGATAATTCCACCAATAATTAGATATAAAATGAATCCCATGTGTTCCATCTCCTGTTCATTAATATGATTTTTTGAAGCTTACTCATTAAATATCCTTAAATGTGACAGTTGAAACCACTATTTGAAAATATTTATTTATATCGTGCCCATTTTTAGAATAAAGATGCAAAATGATGATAATGCATGTGGTAAATAACTATAAAGCGTAGTACCTTTTTTATGTTTCTTCATAAAATATTAAGTAGACGCAATCCGGCTTTTAAAATGAATATTTTAAATATTTTGATATTTCAAGAGAGAAGTCTTATAATTGGAAAAAAGGAGTGATGAAGATGGATCAATCCATGATGAAAAAACTAAACAAGCAAGCTATGTGGTTTGTAGTTATTCATACTGTATTTATCTTCAACTTAGCATACGATATTATTGAATTTTACTAAAAAATGTGGATAGGTTACCTATCCACACCAGACCGAAGACAACCGATAAAATAAATGAATATACCTGTATATGACTGAATAAAAGTGTATACAGGATTTGTTGTTTTTCTTTGCGGCGGATGCGTTTTGCGGTCACGGCTTCAGTCTCCGCCTCCATTTCAATTAATAGATTTCGCTTCGGTAAGCTGATCTCTTCAAATTATTTCAATCGGTAGATCGTCTGTTATTTCTGAAGACTCCTGCAGAAAAACGATACAAGCTAGACCCCACAGAGTTAGCTGTCGTAGACAGCTGAGTCGAGGAGACTAGCGTTTCGTCCGCGGAAAGCGAAAGAAATCGCCGATCATCATCTTTTTAGAGAGTACAAAGAGAAGAATACAGACTTTTATTCATTTATTTTATTGAATGAATGCCAATTTAACTAAAATAACTGGATCAATGCTTGGTCGACCTACTTCCGAATACATATCTTCTACCAATTCATACATAAAAGAGAAATCAAGCGCAGACTCAATTTTGCGAACAAGGTGATTCGCAGGTACAAGTTGGTC
>JBFGKX010000208.1:0-3933 GCA_041576455.1 Paenisporosarcina sp.
CTTGTAATTCTCTTAAGAGGAGGCAACGTATATGAGCTTACTACTTATTCTTGGTGTTACTGTTGCATTCCTTGCTGCGATTTTCACAGCAGGGTACGATGACAAACCAGGTGCATCTGAAAAGAAATAGTTATATAAAAAAGGATTGCTAATAACATTAGCAATCCTTTTTTTAATTCAAATTCGGATAATTTTGTTGACGCATTGCTTCATAAATTAAAATGGCAGCAGTATTTGATAAGTTTAATGACCTTACGTTTTCATTCATTGGTATACGTAAACAATGATCTTGATTCGCGTCAATGATTTCTCGAGGAAGTCCAGAAGTTTCTTTTCCAAATACGAAAAAGAAATCTTTTTCCGGTAGACTATAATCATATGTTGTATGAGGCTTCGAACCATGCTTTGTTAAAAAGAAAAATTCGCCTTCTGGATATTTTGCAAATAATTCGTCTAGTGCGTCATAGTAATGAATATCTACATGTTCCCAGTAATCTAGACCCGCTCGCTTTAGCATTTTGTCATCGGTCGAAAAACCGAGTGGCCGAATTAAATGTAATTTAGTATCTGTTCCTGCACAGGTTCTAGCAATGTTCCCTGTATTCGCTGGAATTAATGGTTGGTAAAGTACTACATGTATTGCCATCCTGTCACTTCCTCAATGTATAGTTTCAAAGGATAATCCTTTATGAATTTCTTCAATTACTTCTAAATCAGTTTCAGTTGCTAAAGCTTTAGTTAAAGCCTCAAAACCTTCGAGTGCCCCAATTTTTCCAATTGCCCATGCAGCAGTTCCACGAATCACTGGGCGTTCATCTTTGAATAATATGTCGACTAAATCAGGAATTGCACTCTCTTCTTTAAAATGTGCTAACGCTAAAATAGCATTTCGTTGAATAGGTTTCTTGCCTCTCCAAGAGCCTGAAACATGGCCAAAAGTCGATTTAAATTCTTTATTACTCATTTTTAATAATGGCAAGAGTAAAGGTTTTGCAATTTCGGGATCCGGTTTAAACTCTAATTGATGCATATTTAGCTTTCCTTTATTTTTCGGGCAAACCGTCTGACATGTGTCACAACCATAAATCCGGTTTCCAATTTTCGCACGAAACTCATCAGGTAACGTGGTTTTCGTTTGTGTTAAAAAAGCGATGCAGCGCTGTGCATTTAGCTGTCCGCCTTCAATTAACGCACCCGTTGGACATACATCTATACATAACCGACAGTCCCCACACTCATCTTCCATTGGTACATCCGGGGCAAATGGGATGTTTGTAATGATTTCACCTAAATAGACATAAGAACCAAATTCCGGCGTAATAACAGAACAATTTTTTGCACTCCACCCAATTCCAGCTCGCTCTGCAACTGCGCGATCAGATAATTCTCCGGTGTCTACCATTGATTGAGTTTTGGCATTCGAAATTCGACTTGAAATAAATTGTTCTAATTTAGTTAAACGATCTCTCAACACAGTATGATAATCGATTCCCCATGAAGCTCTAGCAAAGATCCCTCTACGCTCTCCTTTTTTCCCTTGTGGCGCGTTTTCCATACGAGAAGGATAAGCGATCGCAATTGAGATAATACTTTCCGCTTCATTTAATAACATTGTAGGCGTCGTGCGCTTCTCAATATTTGGTTCCTCAAATCCTGATTGATACCCTAACTCTTGTTGCCGTTTTAATCGATTCTTCAGTTCACGAAAAGGATCAGAAGAAGCGAAGCCGATCTTATCGATTCCTATTGAATGTGCATAGTCAATTAGCTCTTGCTGAAATTGATTTAAATTCATGATAACTCCCCCCTCCTTATGCTAAACTGTTGAAAAATGAACTGTAGGTGAACCCATGAACATATCCATCCAACCATCCATTTTTCAAATCGATGAACACTTTAAAATAGGCATTAATCATTATACCAAATTTGTCATCTCAGAATCTCCTCAAATGCTAAAAGGACGCATGCAATTATATCAAGAGCATTTATTTTTTGATTTACAAGATAAAGAATTAACAGAATATCAAGGGGTCAAAGAATGGAGGGTTTTATGGAAAAAACTTGGGGCCAATCCAGGTCGATACCGTCCAGCTATGGAAGCACTAATGCGTCGTATTCGCAATCAAAACTATTTAATGCCCTTTAATAGCGGAGTAGATTTAAATAACTTCTTTTCATTGCAATATGAAATCCCTGTAGGCCTATATGATGCATCGCAGATAATGGGAGATGTTCAGATTACACTTGGGACACCTGAAACTTCTTATACAGCAATGAATGGGCGCACAATTAGCTTAAACGGCATATTAACAATTAGTGACGACGAAGGACCATTTGGCAGTCCATACGTGGATTCAAATCGCACAGCAGTTAGTGACCGAACAACTGAGGCATTCCAACTATTTTTCATAACTCCTTCCACCTCGAATGAAGACGCCAAAAAATTAGTGACATCGGCTGGGAATATGTTTACTCAAGTAAATGGCGGGAATTATTCTTCGCTTGTTCTCGATAATACATATGCACACGGTAAGATTGAATCATTGTAAAGCTTTCGTAATCGATTATTATCATGAGATATTTATTATAATAAATAGGTAAGAACCGCTCCATAACGAAGCGGTTCTTATTTTAATTTTAATTTTGTTCTTGATTTTGAACTTCAATAATTGCTTCTAATCCAACATATGTAGAGCTATATATTTGAATATCTCGTTCAAGAGCCCCCATAGAAACAGCTAAATTTGGCTTGATTCCTACTAGAATACATTTAGCGCCGATTAAATTTAGGCAATCATATAACTTTTGAATATGATATTTGACGTCTTGGTCAAAATCAAGAAGACCACTTAAATCGATTAATACATAGTCGATCCGATTCGTAGAACACTCAACCAATACAGATGAAATGAGTAGGTCTGCTCGCTCTATATCAAACTGGCCGATTAATGGCAAAGCAATTGTACTTTTCCAAACGTGAAGAATTGGAATTGATAATGCTTTAATGAGCTTTTCTTTCTTTTTCTCTTCTTCGGCTTTTGTTGTCACGTCCATCAGCATGACGACATACCCTTGAACTTCGTTGAAATCATTTTTAACAGGTGTCACAACAATATCTGTTACAAAGCGATTTTTAATCGTTATTCGTGAACGATGTATGGATTGTAAAGTCCCCATAACTCGGTGTTGATGTTCAGGTCGTTGATGAAAAAAATCCATTTTTTTGCCGATAAAATCCTGACTGTTATCTAAATCGTATAAAGGTGCAACCACTGATAATAATGTTGAAGCATTACTGTTAATCCATCTAATATGATATTCCTTGTCTGCAATTATGATATTTTCTCCAATACTATTTAACGCTCTTAATGCTGATATATCGTTTGGAATTGCCCCTACTTCACTCAAACCATCACCCTATTTCTATTAGACTATTAAGTCTATTATATACCATTATAAGGGATAATCCCATGCCCCATACTAAAATTAATAATGAAAAGGATGATGTCAGTTTTATGTGACATCATCCTTTAAATCTAATTTCCATTGTATAGAACATACCCTGCTTAATTTGATTGGCCTTTTTTAACCCACTCAGCCACTGTGACAGTACGTTTTGCCTGATGCTTTACAGCAGCTTGAACATCCTCAATCATTTTTCCATCTTGATTAACAGAAACACTTGTCCCATAAGGATTGCCACCAGCGCTATACAAGACAGGATCCGTATAGCCAGGAGCAACAACAATTGCTCCCCAGTGATACATTGTAGTATAGAGCGACAATGTAGTAATTTCTTGTCCACCATGTGGGTTCTGTGCAGAAGTCATCGCGCTTACAACTTTATTTACTAATTTGCCTTTAAACCATAGCCCACCAGTTGTATCTAAGAAATTCTTCAATTGACCAGGCATGTTTCCAAAACGGGTAGGA
>JBFGKX010000209.1:0-3897 GCA_041576455.1 Paenisporosarcina sp.
AAGTGATCTCTTCCGTCCGTAATGATCTGCAAATAAGCCCGTAGGCATCTCAAATAATAAAACTGATACTTCCATAATTGTTCCGATTAAAACGAGCTCTAAAGCATTTAATTGTGCTTGCGTCACATAATAAATAGCGTTTAATGTGAATACGATTTGAATGAGAAATGCACGTGTACTCGTTATCGTGTAATAAAATTTTTGGATACTCACTTAAAAAATCCTCCGAAACTTAATTATCATTAAAATTAAATAAGAGTAGACAATTTATTTCAACACGCACTCTAAATTTATGACGCCGTTAGTGTTGTACATTACATATTCTTCACCCTTTTGTTAAAAACTTCTTTTAGGATAATTTGTATTAAAATACTGACACTAGTTGTTTTCATTAACCTATTTTTCAACGAAAAAGTACACAACTTTTTACGTATGCTTTCTTCAATCATCACATATTTCCCTACAAAAAAAGGCTGCCTCTGCAGCCCCACTAAATCTTTATTTAGCCTTTTCGAAATTCAAATCCCATGTATAGCCAAATTGATCGCGCACTTTCGCATACGTAGCTCCCCAGAACGTGTCTTGAAGTTCCATTACCGCTTCTCCGCCATTTAGTAAACCCGTGTACAAATGATTAATCTCTTCTTCACTGTCACATGAAATCATTAAAGCAACATTTGAAGTACCGGATTCACCAGGATTTAATGAATCAGCTAACATTAATTCAAAATTATCATTTGAAAGGTGGCAGTGCATAATATATTCTGCTGCTTCAGGTGGTGATGGAAATTTTCCTTCACCGTACTTATGAGTTTCTTTGTTTTTTAGACCAAATGTTTTTTCATAAAAAGCTGCTGCATCATTGGCATTCCCGTAAAATGTTAAATATGGCAAGACTGGTTTCATATTGCACATCCCTTATATCGTCATTTATTCCACTATAAACTATTCGTGATAAGTGGTAAAACCCCTTTTTAAAATGCAATTATTTTATCCACTTCTCTTTGGTTAACACTCCCTAGTTCACTAAAAAAATATTCCCTATCTTGTGCCTCGAAGATATGTCTCGCAGCTGTTTGTTCTTATTCAGTCCAACTCATTATTTATTCTTCTCTGAACGAACAATTACCTCATACGCAAAAGCTACATAAAAATCGACAAATCTTTTTAGTTCACATAAATTTGTGCCCAATATCACGTTATTGTATGCAGTGTCTCCTAACGTAAAATGGCATGCACACTTGGCAGTACCCTCAGTTGCGTACCAGTTTAACGCCAAGCATATGCTTCTTCAAGCATCTGTGAATCTTCATCCAATACACGCTCTTTTATCTAAATTAAAATTCACGTTTCATTAGACAAACGATTCGCATTTGATTAGTGCTCAACCTTTTCTATTTCTGTGATTTGTTCAATCCTTTTATCAATGATTGCACACAAAAAACGGTCTCAAAATGAGACCGTTCTCGCATGAATTACATGTAAATGATGACGAATAGCACCGCTGCTAATACGACACGATAAATTGCAAATGGCGTTAATTTCACACGCGCAATTAGTTTCAAGAAGAATTTAATTGAAATGAGCGCAAAAACAAATGCACTTACAAACCCCACGATATAAAATGATAGATGATCTAGCTCCACATACTCCCAGTTCTTCAAAAGTGATAAGAAACTAGCACCGAACATAATTGGAACTGCCATGATAAACGTAAAATCTGCTGCCGTTCGATGATTCATCCCAAACAATACACCACCTGAAATCGTAGCCCCTGAACGTGAAAAACCTGGCCATAATGATAAACATTGCACAAGCCCAACTGAAAATGCTTGTTTATATGATATCTGATCTAATGTCTTTGTTTTAGGATTTTTGGGTCCATATTTATCCGCAATAATCATTAATATGGCACCAACAACTAAGCCAACTAGTACGGTTTCTACTGAAAATAAATGTTCATCAATAAAATCTTCAAATAATAAACCAAACACACCTGCAGGAATTAAGCCTACTAAAACGTGCGTAAGCTTTAATTGGGAACCTGGTGTTACGTCCTTCATTTTATAAAGACCAACTAAACTGAATAAACGCTTCCAAAAGACAACAACTACAGCCATAATCGATCCGAGTTGAATCACGATTTTAAATGTATTCGCTGAGTATTTCCCTAGGAACTCAGATGTTTTCAACCACATATCATCCACAATAATTAAATGACCCGTAGAAGATACAGGCGCAAACTCGGTCATTCCTTCAACAAAACCTAATATTAACGCTTTTAGTAATTCTAATAATTCCATAATATCTCCTTATGCTCTTCTTTTTCGAAATTGTAAGTACCACCAAATTACGGCAAGTCCTACCAGGACAATTAATACATACACAATATTTGAATAAACATCCATTACCCCAATAATTGATGCCCAATTATCACCGACTGTCGAACCAACTTTTACTAAAATCGTATTCCAAATTAATGTTCCTAATGTCGTAAATAATAAAAATAAACCAAACTTCATGTTTGACATCCCTGCAGGAATCGAAATTAAGCTTCGAATTAACGGGATTAATCGGCAAAATAAAACTGTCCATATGCCATAGTTATCAAACCAATTATCTGCTTTATATAGATCTTCTCGCTTTAAACGTAGGACATATCCCCATCGATCGATGATTTTTTCTAAACGTTTTACATCCATTAAAAGCCCGACGCCATAAAGAATAATGGCCCCTGCGACAGAACCCGCCGTAGATACTAAAACGACCCCCATTACGGTCATCTCTGATTGTGTCGTCATATACCCACCGAACGTCAAAATCACTTCAGACGGAATCGGGGGGAAAATATTTTCAAGCATGATGAGTAAAAAGATTCCTATGTATCCATATTGACTCATAATATCCGTAATCCAGTTTTCCATATCCAGCCTCCAACTTGCAATTTTCCCTCAACCTCTATCGTATCAAGTTCACGGCACTTTTCCCAATGTTATTTTAGGGAAAATGTGACAGTAATAGACCAGAGCTCCGCACGTGAACCTAATCGAATTGGCGGACCCCAAAATCCAAAACCTGAAGACACAAAGGTATGCATAAAGCTTTTACGTTTATACCCATAATCTAGCTCAAACAAACGACCTGTGAAAAGATGATTCGGCCACATTTGCCCGCGATGTGTATGTCCTGACACATGTAAATCTACTCCGAGCTGTGCTGGGGAATGTAAATCAAGCGGCGTATGATCCATCACAAACCAAGGAAGGTCTTCTTTCTCAGGTTTTAAATCCGCCAACGTTAATCGCTTGCCATTTGTTACATCTTCTCTCCCCGTTACATAAAACGAATTCTCAATACATATGGTTTCGTCTAATAACATTCGGACACCCGCTGCCTTCATTTCTTCTACAAGAAGTGGAATTTTTCGTCCGTAGTACTCATGATTTCCAACAACCCCATATACACCATATGTCGTTTTCAATTGCCTCATGACATCTGACATGCCCTTCTCCACAAACCAAATGGGATCATCATCCACTAAATCCCCAGCAAGCAACACCACATCAGGCTCCTCCAAATTTGCCAAATTTACAAACCGTTGCAAATGCTTTTTGTTTGAAAGAAGACCTAGGTGGAAGTCAGATGCGAGCACCACCTTTAACTCGCCATGGGAACTAGAACCCTTGTCCACGTGAATCGTTTTATAACGAACTACTGGAGAGAACGCCATATAAGTTCCAGCAATAAAAATTAACAAAAATACTGTGGCCACCACGTTCCCTACGATAAAAATAGTTCGATCCGACGGCCACAATAAATAGAGAATTGTTGATAGTGGGAACAAGATAAGGCCATACTGCATCACAATGAACCAGTATGACCCAATCATACTAAAAT
>JBFGKX010000210.1:0-3880 GCA_041576455.1 Paenisporosarcina sp.
TCATCTTATTTTAGTAGATAAATGGTTGGTTATTTCTGAAGACTCCTGCGGAAAAACGGAACAAGCTAGACCCCACAGTCTCAGCTGTCATCGACAGTTGAGGCGAGGAGACTAGCGTTTCGTCCGCGGAAAGCGAAAGAATAGCCGACCATCATCTTTGGAGAGTGTGCAAAGATAAGAATGTGAATCTTTATGGTTATCTATTCTTTAATATTCCTTGGATTACAAGCTGTATTCTAAGTTTAAATTGACTTAGATTGTTGGATAGAAATACTAATCATGCTTAAAAGGATAAAGAAAAATATCGTTTTTATTATTTTTATATAATATTTAAAAGTCTCATATATGACGTTTATCATATAATATAGATGATACATACCCCTAGGAAAAAATAGTGTACTTGACCATACTTGAAGACGAATAGACAACCACTTTAAAGCTTAATAATAGACAATAAAGGGTATTTATCTTATTCATTACAACTAAAAGTTTAATGTTTATGAAGGAGCTATTATAATGATCAAATCAAATATTGCATGGGTGACAGATACTACCGCCACTTTATCACCAGAATTTATAAAAAAACATAATATTCATGTGGTGCCTTTATATGTTATTTTTGGCGAAAAGGCCTACAAAGAGAACATCGAAATTAGTTCACAAGCATTTTATGAAAAGCTTGCGTCTGCAAAACAGTTGCCAACGACATCTCAACCTTCACCAGGCGAAATGATTGAACTGTTTAAAGAGCTAAAAGACAAGTATGACCATGTTATTGCAATCCATGTAACGGGTGCACTTACAGGTGCTTACAATGGAGCAATTTCAGCAGCTAAAGAAACGGGTGTAGATACGTTTGTTCTAGATTCTCAAATTGGCTCATTTCCACTAGGTAAGATGGTAGAGCGTGCAGTTGCCCTTGAACAAGCAGGAAAAACATTCGATGAAATTGTTGAGGAAATTAAACCTCTTCCAGCTAAAGGACGTTTATTCCTTACACCAGGAAGTTTAGAGCAACTTCATAAAGGTGGCCGTGTAACGGGGACACAAGCGGTAATTGCGACGTTATTAAACATGAAAGTAATCATGAAGTTCCATGAAGGTCGTGCGATGTTGTCTGATAAAGTACGCAGTCATAAACGTGCCATTGCGAAAATGGTCGATTATTTAGAAGTTGAAAAGAACCATGTGAAAGAAGTAACGGTTATTCATGGGGATAACTTAAAAGAAGCAACTGAGTGGAAGAACGAACTTCAAACACAATTCCCTCATATTTCATTTTCGATTACCGAACTGAGTCCAGTGCCAGGGACACACGTTGGAAGAGGAACAGTAGGGCTTTCGTGGTTAGGAGAGTAAATCGGCCAAATTAACTTGAAAAAATAAAAGAAAAAGTCGCCAAAACCTTCGGAAAGGTTTTGGCGACTTTTTTGTGCCAATGATTAATTCTCTAAATTTCGATATAAAGTAGATTTACTAATGCCTGTTGCGTCTTTAATTTCAGCTAGCGAATATTTTTTACTTTCATGCATGAGAATCGCTTGTTGAACATTGGCATCTGGTTTTCTTGGTCGTCCAGCAATGTTGCCTTTTTTGTGTGCCTCAGTTAAACCACTTTTTGTTTTTTCGCTAATGACATCACTTTGGAATTGAACCAAATGTCTAACAATGTGGTTGAACGCGTAACCATCTTTTTTTCGTGTATCGATATTTTCACTCAATGAAATAAGTGAAGCGCCTTTTCGTTCGACATCATCTAATAATTCAATAAGATGATGAGTTGAATCCGCTAAACTGTACAATTTGAGTATATAGATTTCATCTCCAAATTGAAGAGCTTGAATCATTTGTTCCAAAGCAACGCGCCTTTTCGCTGAATCATGCGTTTCTTGCACGAGCTGAATGCCATCTATAGTGGATAATCTTTCGATTTGTAAGGATAAATCCGGATCGTCGTGTGTAGGTCTCACATATCCGAGTTGCATAGGTTCTCTCCTTTTTCTAAAAAGTACTTGTTTATCTTAGCATAAAGCATGTAGGATTTAGTATTAAAATGGTTCCTTTTTGGGAAAATACATGATACACTACATCTCGTGGTTTTAGATCGTGGCTTTTATGAGAGTTGAAAGTCGAACATTAAATGATGAGGTGATAAACACGTGGTAAATAAAATAAAATTAGAGTGGTTTTCCAATATACGAGCGGATGTTTTAGCAGGGATTGTCGTTGCTTTAGCGCTTATTCCAGAAGCCATTGCCTTTTCCATTATTGCTGGGGTAAACCCAATGGTAGGACTTTATGCATCTTTTAGTATTGCTGTCATTATTGCATTTGTCGGTGGTCGACCAGGAATGATTTCTGCTGCAACGGGTGCCATGGCTTTATTAATGGTGCCATTGGTAAAAGACTATGGGCTGGAGTATTTACTTGCTGCCACAATTTTAACAGGGGTTATTCAAATTCTATTTGGGGTATTTAAAGTTGCGAAAGTCATGAAATTCATTCCTCGTGCAGTAATGATTGGTTTTGTAAATGCACTGGCGATTTTAATTTTTATGGCGCAAGTGCCACATTTCTTAGGAATTTCTACAATGACGTATGTGTTTGTAGCAGTTACACTTCTAATTGTTTACATTCTTCCAAGATTTTTAAAGGCAATACCGGCTCCATTAATAGCGATTATCGCTTTAACAGCACTCGCGATATTTACAAACTTCGAATTAAGAACCGTTGGTGACTTAGGAACAATCACACAGTCATTGCCGTCATTCTTTATTCCAAACGTGCCATTCACAATCGAAACTTTGATGATTATTCTTCCATATTCAATCGCGTTGGCAATTGTGGGTTTGCTTGAAACACTATTAACAGCAACGATTGTTGATGATATGACCGGTACGGAAAGTAATAAAAACAAAGAGTCTCGCGGCCAAGGGATTGCGAACTTTATCAATGGATTTTTCGGAGGAATGGCTGGTTGTGCCATGATCGGTCAATCGGTTATCAATGTGAAATCAGGAGGGCGAGGACGTTTATCTACGTTAATTGCTGGTTTATTCTTGATGTTCTTAATCATTGTACTTGGAGATTTAGTCGTTCAAATTCCAATGCCTGTTTTAGTTGGAATTATGATCATGGTGTCTGTCGGTACGTTTGATTGGTCTTCATTTAGTTACTTGAAAAAAGCACCGATTACAGACTCAATTGTGATGGTATTGACGGTAGTAATTGTTGTATTTACACATGATTTATCAAAAGGTGTTATTGCGGGTGTTATTTTAAGTGCTATTTTCTTTGTTGCAAAAATTTCAAAAGTGACCATTACGAAGAAAGTGATGGAAGGATCTTCAACATTCACAGTCGAAGGCCAACTGTTTTTTGCATCAGTTGAGAGTTTCTTGGAAGCATTTGATTTCAATGTACAAAATGAAAAAATTGTAATCGATTTCTCTAATACTCATGTTTGGGATGATTCGGGTGTTGGCGCAATTGATAAAGTAGTATTAAAATATTATGAAAATCATAATGAAGTAACGCTAATTGGACTGAACGCAACGAGTCAAAAACTTGTGGATAAATTAGCGATTTTTGATCACAAAGATTCAAAACTACCAACGCATTAATTTTTCTAAGGGGTGGATATAGATGTATCAGAAGATCTTATTGGCAGCAGATGGATCGAATCATTCAATTCGTGCAACTGAAGAAGTCATTAAAGTGGCATCAATGAACCCAAATGCAACAGTAACCGTTGTTTTAGTAGCCGATTATTCTCAAGCCAAAAGTGACGTGTTGCATAGTGGAAGTTCTATTGAGTTAGATATGAAGCGGAGAAAAAAGTTACTGCCTGTTGAAGAGTTACTAAGAAAAGAAAACATCA
>JBFGKX010000211.1:0-3875 GCA_041576455.1 Paenisporosarcina sp.
GGCACGAATGAAAAAGGGGAAACCGTTTTTACGGGAAGAGGAACCGTTGTGCAGATTAACAAAGAATCAGGCAAGGGATCTCCATGGACGGAAGAAGAAAAAACATTATTCCTTTCCAATTAGCCGTCACCGCTACTCGCTTTCTTACATACGTTACTAGGAAGAGTGGATAGGAGGGGCGTATTTTGTCAGAGCGAGCACACCATCGTTCATTGTTAACTGGACGGGAACGTGAAATTTTTCAATTGTTAGTGCGTGATTATTCAACGAAAGATATTTCCATTCAATTAAAGATTAGTGAAAAAACCGTGCGAAATCATATCTCAAATACCATCCAAAAGCTTGGGGTATCAGGAAGAGCACAAGCAATCCTTGAACTCTTGCGACTAGGGGAATTAGCACTCGACTGAGTAAGTCTTGCCAATTACCATCAAACACGTCACAATGATTAGACAAGGAAACGTATTTAGGGAGTGAACATTGCACATGACAGAGCAAATTATGAGTAATCCACATAATAATGAAGAAGTAGCTTATTTAGAAAAAGAACTAAGATATATATCAGGAATCATCAAACAAAAAGGGCGCGAAATTTTAAGTAATTACACAGTAACACCCCCTCAATTTGTCGCTTTGCAATGGTTATTTGAACATGGAGATATGACAATTGGAGATCTTTCAACAAAAATGTATTTGGCTTTTAGTACGACGACAGACTTAGTGGATCGTATGGAAAAAAACAATCTTGTGATGCGTGTGCGTGATGAGCAAGATCGTCGCGTCGTTCGCATTCATTTGTTAGAAGAAGGCGAACGAGTAATTGAAGAAGTAATTCAAAAACGACAAAATTACTTGCAACAAATCTTGTCTGATTTTGACGCGCCAGAAGTACAACAATTATCAACGTTGCTACAAAAACTTCATGTAGAAATGAAAGAGGATTGAGGCGAGTTTCGTGAATGCACCTATCGGCGTGATCGATTCAGGTGTTGGCGGCTTAACGGTTGTCAAAGAACTCATGCGACGGTTGCCCAATGAACAAATTCTCTACATTGGAGATACAGCAAGGTGTCCTTATGGTCCGCGTTCAGCAAACGAAGTGCGGAAATTCACGTGGCAGTTGGCGGAAGAATTGAAAAAGCATTCCATCAAAATGCTCGTGGTCGCATGTAATACCGCAACAGCAGTCGCACTAGAATCTTTACAAAAAAAATGTTCATTTCCAGTAGTTGGAGTTATATTCCCTGGAGCACGAGCTGCTATTAAAGCGACGAAACGATCAGAAGTATGTATCTTAGGTACAGTAGGTACGATTAATAGTGGTGCGTACGAATTAGCACTTAAATCGTTATCTTCATCGTGTCACATTGTGCCGCTTGCATGTCCTGCTTTTGTTCCGCTTGTTGAAAGTGGCGAATATGAAGGAGACTTTGCAAAAGGGTTAGTCGAACGAACGCTTGAACCACTTAAAAATCAATCGTTTGATACGTTAATTCTAGGGTGTACTCACTATCCTTTATTACAAGATTACATTGAAAAGGCAGTCGGTTCGAACATTACTGTTCTTTCATCTGCTGAAGAAACAGCGGACGATGTGGATGATATATTGAATTTTTACCGCATGAAACGTAAAGGAATGAGAAAAGAAAATCATATTTTCTTTACAACGGGTTCAATTCCAATGTTTAAAAACATCATTACAAAATGGCTTGAAATTCCGAATCCAACCATTCGGCAAATATCGTTTAAATAGAACCTGGAATTCCTTCGTATAGGGATTTCAGGTTTTGATTCGTTTACAGAAAATGTGATAAGATGAAGGCGCGAAAGTTTTCGAGGAGGCAACAATTAGATGAGAAATGATGGACGAAATACCCAACAATTACGACCAGTAACGATTGAAACGGATTACTTATTACACCCTGAAGGTTCAGTTTTGATTACTGTTGGCCAAACCAAAGTAATTTGTACGGCAACTATTGAAGAGCGAGTCCCCCCATTCTTACGTGGTCAAGGTAAAGGGTGGATTACAGCGGAATATTCAATGCTTCCTAGAGCAACAGGCTCTCGAAATCAACGTGAAGCGTCAAAAGGGAAAATTGGTGGGCGCACGATGGAGATTCAACGTCTTATTGGACGAGCACTAAGAGCTGTTGTTAATTTAGAAGCCTTAGGGGAACGTACGTTATGGATCGATTGTGATGTGATTCAAGCAGATGGAGGAACCCGAACTGCTTCTATCACCGGTGCTTTTGTTGCCATGACAATGGCGATTGCAAAACTTCAAGATGATAAACAGTTACCAATCTTTCCGGTGACCGATTTCTTAGCTGCCACCAGCGTAGGAATTGACAAAAATATGGGCGCAATCCTAGATTTGAATTATCTTGAAGATTCGACTGCAGACGTTGACATGAATATTATTCAAACGGGTGCAGGACAATTTGTTGAACTTCAAGGTACTGGAGAGGAAGCGACGTTTACGAGACAACAATTGAATGAATTATTAGATTTAGGTGATGTAGGAATTCAAGATTTAATTCTTAGCCAAAAAGAAGCTCTAGGTGACATCTCTGCCCGAATCGGCTCGAATGGTGACGCAATTTTATGAAACAAATTATCATTGCAACCAAAAATAAAGGCAAAGCAAAGGATTTTGAAGCATTATTCAATCCATACGGATATGAAGTATTGACGCTTCATGATGTTGCGGAAGACATGGATGTTGAAGAAACGGGTATTACCTTTGTAGAAAATGCGATTTTAAAAGCAGAGGCGCTTGCTGAGCGCTTGCAAACGTTTGTGATAGCAGATGATAGCGGCCTGGAAATTGACGCTTTAAAAGGAGCTCCTGGCGTCTATTCCGCTAGATATGCAGGTGAGCATAAAAATGATGAAGAGAATATGGAAAAAGTATTGGCGGAATTAGATCATGTGGAAGAACATTTACGGACGGCTCGTTTTGTGTGTGCGATTGCTGTAGCGGGTCCGAATATTCCTACAAACACCGTGCTGGGGACTTGTGAAGGCGTAATTGCTCGCGAGAAAATGGGGGCAAATGGTTTCGGGTATGATCCGATTTTTTATGTTCCACCGCTCGGCAAAATGATGGCTGAATTACAGCCTTCTGAGAAGTCAGCCATTTCTCATCGTGGCAATGCCATTCGGAAGATTAAAGAAGAAATCCCGAATTTGTTCAAATAAGGTGGAGTGACAATGCGCATTTTAGTAATGAGTGATACTCATGGAGAAGTGGAATCAATTAACCAAGTCAGACAATATGTTGGTTCAGTCGATGCATTCTTTCATTGTGGAGATAGTGAACTTGACAGTCACCACACATCCTTACAAGGGGCCCATGTAGTAAGAGGGAATTGCGACTGGGATTCCTCTTTGCCAACTGAAGTTATTACCGAAATAAAAGGAGACCATGTGTATATGACACATGGTCACTTGCATCAAGTGAAATCGACGATGATGCCATTAAATTATCGCGCACAAGAAGTGGGAGCTAAGTTAGTTTTTTTCGGCCATTCTCATTTATTAGGTGCTGAATTTATAAATGGCATTCTTTTCGTCAATCCAGGCAGTTTAGAGTTGCCACGCGGCCGAGTGGAAAAAAGCTATGCAATCATTGAAAAAGCATCATTTCAGTGGACGGTAAGTTTCTTCTCCAATACACATGACGAAATTGAAAAAGGAACATTTCCGATTGTTGAAAAATAACGTTGACATTTAGGATGATCATTTCTATAATAAATATTGTCTTTCATTTCTGAAACGAATTGAAATTCATGAGTCTCAGTAGCTCAGCTGGATAGAGCAACGCCCTTCTAAGGCGTCGGTCGGGGGTTCGAATCCCTCCTGGGACGTAA
>JBFGKX010000212.1:0-3861 GCA_041576455.1 Paenisporosarcina sp.
CTCATTTGTTAAATACGACCAATCCTTACCTCCAGCATGGGGTTGATGCGATGCATCTTCCTTATATACTTGTAGGGGAACTTCCACAACGATTAGCTCTTCAAGTACAGGGTCAACATCAATGACGTCGCCTTCTACATAGTGAATTTCTTCATCGTTATCCTTATGAGCATCGGACCAACTGAATATTTCAACGGTTTCAATGTCTATCGGGTATTCAACATCTTCCCATGTGCGAGCACATGGCAAAATTAAGGTGCCTGTCAAATGAAAATGACAAGTCATTTGCGCTGCACCAAAAGTGCAGTGCCCTTTAACATGTACGGGTGAAATCTTCCGGATGTCCGGGTTACGTTCCATCACTTTATCCAATTGAACATATTGGTCAATTGGCATCCCGTCATGGCGATATTTAGCTAATTGATGAATGACCCATTTCATACGCTTATCACCTCAAGACAACAAAGTTGATTATATAATGCAGAAAATTAGATGTCAAGATAATTTCTTGTCACTACTATTTCTGACCCGTATAATCATAATTATATGATTAAGGGGGCACAATTTTGAAAGCAACTGGTTTAGTCGTCGAATATAATCCGTTTCATAACGGTCACTACTATCATACCAAAGAATCACGAAAGAGAACAGCATCAGATATCATTATCGCTGTAATGAGTGGAAACTTTTTGCAACGTGGAGAACCTGCATTGTTAAATAAATGGTTTAGAGCTGAAATGGCATTAAAAGCTGGCGTTGATATTGTCATTGAAATCCCTTATGTATTTGCAACAGCACAAGCGAGCGACTTTGCAAGAGGTTCAATTCAATTACTAGAAGCTCTTGGATGTGAATCTTTTTGTTTTGGGAGTGAAGAAGGAACGATAGAACCTTTTACTAAAACCTATGAGTTACTTACCTCACAGGAAGAGTCTTACCAACAATTAATAAAACAATACGTCAAACTCGGCTTGAGTTATCCAAAAGCATTGAATCAAGCATATACAGAGGTATCTAAAGGTACTTCCATTCAACTAGTTAACTTATCTAAACCAAATAATATACTTGGCTATCATTATATAGAGGCAGCTAATCAAATGAACGCGCTTATAAAACCTTATACAATTCCGCGAATTGTGGCAAATTTCCATGACGATATTGATCAAAACGAATCCATCGCAAGTGCGACTGGAATTCGCAAGTCTCTGTTTCAAGATGGATCAATTGAAGACTTAGCACAGTTTATGCCAGAAACAACGGTGGCTCATTTGAAAGACTGGCAAGAAATGATAGGGGGATTTGGCAGTTGGCATCAATTCTGGCCGCTTTTACGCTTATCAATCATTCGCAGTACGCCAAGTGAACTTGCAACTTATGCAGAAGTCACAGAAGGGATTGAACATCTAATTTACTCAGCGGCAAGAGAAAGTGTGACATTTGAACAATTTATGAACCGAGTCAAATCTAAACGATATACATGGACACGTATTCAACGTATGCTAACTCATATTTATACCGGTCTAACTTGGGAAGAATTACAGAAACATCAATCACCTACCTACTTACGCCTTTTAGGTATGACACAAAATGGACAAAAATACCTTAATCAAAACAAAAAAAGTTTTTCGTTGCCACTCATTAGTCGAGTTGCTGCAACAAAAAACTCTTTATTAGATTTAGACATACGAGCAACTGATTTATATCACTTAGGGCTTCAATCTCCTAAAATAAAGCAACCGATTGGTTTAGATTACTCCAATCCGCCAATCATTCTATAATTAGTCCTTCGATTCCATTTTTTCTAAGTATGCTAGCGCATCATCTATTGTTTTAACAGGTACGATTTTCATCTTCGTGCCTATTTTTTTTCCCATTTCTTTTGCTTCAACATAATTCGATTGAAGTGTTGGGTTGTTTTTTAATACCTCATCTGGCAAAACATCATCAGGTGCAAAAAATATATCAATATTGGCTTCATCTGCAGCAATAACTTTAAAACCAATTCCTCCGATACGCCCTACTTCACCCGTTTCTTTCATCGTCCCTGTACCGGCCACTTCATAACCTTTAGTAATATCATCATCTCTTAATTGATTTAAGATTTCTAATGTAAACATGAGACCCGCTGAAGGACCGCCTATTTTATCTGATCTAATCTCCACTGAAGGTGAAGTATTAATTTCTTTATTTTCTGTAAAGGAAATTCCAAGTCCTACTCGACTTTCATCACTCGGAATACTTTTTAATGCAATGTCAATCATTTCTATTTTTTCATTTCGTTGTATGTGTAGCCTAACGACGTCTCCTAATTGTCTATCTTTTAGATAATCGATAAAACTAAGTTCGGTATCGCTTTTAATTTCATCAATTTGAATAATGCGATCTCCGGCTTTTAATAAACCATCAGCCGCTCCACCTGGTAATACATTTAAGATAAAGACCCCTTTAACTTTAATTTGAAATGGTTTATCTGCTTTTTGATACGCCACTTGAATTGCATTTAATTGGGATTCGGACATGAGGTAGAGTTGACGAACATTATATTCATCATCATTTTCATGAGGGTTTCTTACTTGATTTGTTTGCAATATTTTTTGTTGATCAGATACCTTCGCCCATGCATACGATAATGGGGTCGCTTTTGATAAAGCAATTGTCATTAAATTCATTGATCCTGAATCATCCTGGTCTCCACCTTGTACATTTACAAGTGGTTCAAGCGGATAAGCTCCACCTGGCTTTGTAATATAGGCATCAACTGGATAAATTGTTGCGCTGACCAATAACAAACAAATCAACATAAAACTAATCGTACTTTTCTTCGGCATGTTCCCTCACCTCCATGATGTCACGCATTGTTTGTGCATATACATAGTGTAGCACTTCCACTTTATTTCTGACAAAACAGTTGAAACGGGGCTATTTCACATGTTACATAAGACCAGTCTATTCATTTGTTGGTTTCTCATGACCTTATTTATTTTTATGCCTGGGATTACTCATCAAGGTGCACAGCTTGGACTTGAAGTTTTTTTGAAGCGATTATTGCCTTATTTACTGCCTTATTTAGTTGTATCTCAATGGCTTTTGTATGAACTTTATAAAAAAAACAAATGGCAGTCTCATGTAGGGAATAGTGTCAAAATATATGTAATTGGCGCGTTTGGCGGATTCCCAACAGGAGCTGCAACAATATCAACACTTTCAAATGCAAATATGATTAGCAAACGACATGCGAGTCACTTACTTGGCATATGTCATGCACCAAGCCCTATGTTTGTTGTTGGAGTTGTCGGTAGTCAGTTTCTCTCATCGGTAAATACTGGCATCATGCTCATGCTTGTTCTACATAGTATTAATCTGCTATTTCTGATGTTTTTACATATTTTTTTTAGAATGCCGAAACTTCTAAAAAATGACCATGTTGCAAAATCTGTGAATTCTCCTTTGAGTGAGGGCATTCAACAAGCCGCTTCCATATTATTATTAGTGGCGACTACCGTTGTATTCTTTACAACGATCAGTACAGTGATTCGGGAAAGTATGAAATTAATTGTGAATGAAGTTCCTCATCAAGTAACTGTTTTCATTTACTCTTTTTTTGAAATGACAGCTGGACTTGAAATTGCACATCAGTTGTATCAAGGGGAACCATTTTTCCTACTTTTAACTGTCTCGATTCTTTCATTAAACGGCTTAAGTATACATATGCAAATTTTCGTGTTGGCGAAGACAGCTAAACTTTCGTTGCGTCCTTATGTGTTTTATCGTTTTATTCACTTTATTTTATTCATCGTCTGTTGTTACTTTTTGCTATAACTCTGCTAAAGGGCAGTGTTAATTTTAGGGAGATCTTCGAAC
>JBFGKX010000213.1:0-3812 GCA_041576455.1 Paenisporosarcina sp.
CCGCTTTTCCAGGAAGTGAGGCGTGTTTCCATTTGGCTGATGAGGGCGCGCTCGATTTCTTCTTGCATGGTGTCGTAGTCGAATTCGTCGAGTGTCGGTTTTTTGACTTTGTCGAGGTCTTCTTGCCATTTTCGAAGTTCGGCCACATGCTCGGGTAGCATCATGGCGGTCCATTTGATTTTGCCGCGATCTTTAAGGTCGCCTTGCATTTTTAATCCACGGTTGATTTTCATGAGCTGATGTCCTCTCTTTCTTTTCGAATGACAGGAACGGCGGCAAGGACATAGTCATAGTAAAATGTGCGTTTGGCCTTTTTGGTGAAACAGTATGCTTGAAATGTGTTTGCGTAAGCTTTGAAAACTTTCACGCGACGTTTAGTAATGCATCCGTCTTTAGCAAGGTAAACCATTTCGACGATGTCATGACGTTTCATGGATTTTAAAATCGTGTCTTTCATGCAAGCCGCCTCCTTTTTCTTTATTATATGCGAACACTTGTTCTTTATTCAAGAAAAAGAAGTTGGGTATGGATATATTTTATGGTTGATTCGGTTAAATATGTTAATTAGGAAGGAAAATCATCTTATTCCTCAAGTGAAACTCGCGAACTGAGTTGAGTTTTAGTTGAGGAGAGACAGGAAGAATTTTGATCATTCCATCATGTTTTTTATTCCCCTACGTAAAACAACTTGAACATGATTTCCCTTTGAGGTACTTGTAACGATTCGAACTTCTGCAAAAATGCGGCTTTGTCATAAGGGACTTGATGTATACTGACGACCGCTTCAGCACTCGTTACATCAATGATGCCATAGGGAGCCATTTCCCCTTTTGACACACCAAGTGCACCAGGATTCACATACGTCTTCCTTTCGGATTGGAAAAGATGTTCGGGATGATTGTGACCAAAACAAATGATGTCTGCAGGATAATCTTTGAACAGGGTCTTCATGTTTTCAAGTGAAGGCTCCAAAATTGGATAGAACGGCTCGTCTTGAATGTGAGCTTGTCGCTTCTCCTCTTCAATATGATAGTGAATGCCAAAGATTCGAGTGCCGTTCACTTCTTTTTCAAGAATGCGAGGCAATTGGTTCAGTTTGTCTATATGTTCAGGGGTTAATCGATTCGCAATCCATTCATGATGTTCGCGTGTATGTTTGTAGCTTTCTGGATGCCCTTCATCTGCAATGAGGGAAAGGATGGCTTCGTCGTGATTGCCGGTAATCATGTGAACATCAGGACGCGAAAACAACAGATCGAGCACCTCGTTTGAGTCAGGCCCCATCGCAATCATGTCCCCCAGGCACCAGATTTCATCAATGTCTCCGCGTTTGTCGATGTCATGTAAAACCGCTTTTAAAGCAAGTTCATTGCCGTGAATGTCGGTCATTATCGCTAGCTTCATTTAGATCAGTCCTTTGTTTGTTTTCATAAGCCTATTTTACCTCTTTTTATGAAAGCTCGTGAATCTCAAAGTGTTTAGTACATTTTTTTCAAGCTTTTCGTGTACAATGGGGGCAGTTAAATGAAGTTTTTTAAACATGAAAGTGAGTGTGGAAAATGAAAAAATGGATCATTTTAATCGGGCTAATGAGTGCAACGCTTGCGGCTTGCTCCCCAGGGGAAACATCGAATGAAAAACAAAAAGATGCCACAGAACATACGAAACATGAAGCTACAACAGAAGGATCCGTAGCGCCTTCAAAAGGTTTTTATCAAACAACTACAAACCCTCATGTTGACCATCTTCATGGTCTTGGGTATCCGGGGTCTAGTGATATGTTAATGCTTGCTACTCACGGTGGGCCTCTTTTGTATGACAACGGCGAATGGAAAGAAACATCAAGCGAAAAACATGACTATATGGGCTTTCAAGCAGTCTCGGATGGATTCGTTTCAAGTGGTCACCCAGAGCCTGGAACTGACTATAAAAATCCGCTCGGCTTACTAAAAAGCACAAATTTAGGTGAGACGTTTAAGCAATATGCTTTTGCAGGAGAAATTGATTTTCATTATTTAGGGGCTAGTTACAATACCGATCGCATCTATGTTTATAACCAAATGCCCACTAAAAAGTTAGGAAACGGCTTTTATTATACGGACGACCTTGGAAACTCATGGTCACAGATGAAAATGGGTGGATTCGACGCGAAGATGATGTCGAACATCGCAGCACATCCAGATACGTCTGAAGTCGTTGCAATCGGAACAGATCAAGGCGTTTACTTATCTACTGACTCTGGGGATACGTTTACATTGATTCATGAAGGCGTAAGCATTTCTTCTGTGACATTAAGTGCTACTCATGCTTTTGCAGCGGCTGTAGACGGTGACAAGGTTCAGTTCCTACAAATTGACCTTTCCTCTAAAAACGTAGAAACCCTATCACTTCCGGAATTAACTGCGGACAATGCTATCACACTGATTGCCCTACATCCGACGAATGTGAAAGAACTGTCATTTGCCACACTTCAAAATGATGTGTATCAGACAATCGATGGTGGGACTACATGGGTTCAGTTAATCAACGCTGGTAAGGTCACGAAGAAGTAGGTGTTTTGATGTTTTCGACATTTTCTCAGTTCATGTATTCGCTCGCGGAACCTTTTCGATTAATGGCTTCCACGTACGAGAGTTTTCCTTTACTTGTTGCTTTCTTTTTAGGATTGGTTGGCGCATTTGCACCATGTCAACTTACTGGTAATATTAGCGCGTTAACTCTTTATGGCCAACGTACCATTCGTTCTAAAACCGACTGGGTAGACGTGGGCTTCTTCATCTTTGGAAAAATCGTCGCTTTTTCTTTAATTGGCTTTCTTTTTTGGCTTGGAGGTCGAGCGGCAGAAGAACAATTAATTACCCTTTTTCCATGGCTTCGAAAAATCATTGGGCCACTAATCGTTGTGACGGGACTTGTGCTTTTAAATGTTTGGCGATTCAGTTGGATCACGCGACTCTCAAGCCGTGTGCCTGACCAGTTCCAAGGCGGAAAAACAGGTTCTTTTTTGATGGGCATCTTTTTCTCTATCGCCTTCTGCCCGACGATGTTTGTGCTGTTCTTCGTATCGTTAATGCCGCTTGTGGTTACCACATCTTACGGCTTCGTCTTACCAGCTGTTTTTGGCATCGCGACTTCTTTTCCCGTCATCATGGTGTTAGGTGCTATGTGGTTTGTAGGAGTTGACCGTTCGTTATTAAAAACAAGTCGTCATATTGGACGTTTAATCCAGCGCGGAGCTGGTCTATTACTCGTCATAATTGGCCTCCTTGATACATGGACTTATTGGGCATAAGCACCCTTCGACACTAAGATGCATTGGGGGATTTCGTTCCATCACCCCATCATCACCTAAAGAATGCAACCTTTTGAGTAGAGGAGAAGTTCCAATCTTTCTCCAAGTTAGGTTTAGTGTATATGTATCCGGGAACGATACATATTAAGACTTGAAGAAAGTGAGGAGAAGAAACGTGAATTCGAAATATGAAGAATGTATTAAAGCATGTCAAGAATGTTTGGAAGCGTGTAACGTTTGTTTTGATTCCTGTCTGAGAGAAGAAGATGTAAAAATGATGGCAGAGTGTATTCGCATAGACCGAGAATGTGCAGATGCATGTAGCTATGCCATTCAAGCCATGACGCGAAACAGTCCTTTTGCGAAAGAAATTTGTGAGTTGTGCGCCATGATCTGTGAGCGCTGTGGCGATGAGTGTGGCAAACACGAACAAGATCATTGTAAACGTTGTGCAGAAGCGTGTCGTAAATGTGCAGAAGCTTGCCGGAATATGAGCGCTTAAACAAATCGATAAAGCCAA
>JBFGKX010000214.1:0-3781 GCA_041576455.1 Paenisporosarcina sp.
ATTGGGTTGTTGAAGATATTTTAAATTTCATGCGATTAAGTTTTAATTTAGAACGTAAAGATATATTCTTAAAGATTGCCCGGAAATTTAATTTGTATTTATCAAATGATCAAATCCGAAAGTTCGAATCCATTGAAGAAACAGGCAATGTGTTTCAATTACTCTCGAGAAATGTTCAATTAAAAGATTATCAAATGCAATTTTTGCTAAATTATTCTAAAGCTTACGAACAAATGACAAATGCTCGTCCTAAAACAGTGATTCGCCTCATTAAAGAACAACTAGGATATGAACAAGTCTTACAGAATCGAGCTGAGAAGTTTGGATTTCGCATTGACGTGTTGCTAGATATTATTCGAACACTAGAGCAAATTGCAGAACCTTATACAACAATGGAAGCATTTGCAAAACGTTTAAAAGAATTAGATGCTATCACTCAAAAAGCGAAAAAAATTAAAGATCCAAATGCTGTGACGCTTTCTACCTTACACAGTGCAAAAGGTTTAGAGTTTGATCACGTTTATATGATTGATTGTCATAGTGGGACGATTCCATCCGAAGAGGATATGCGGGACACAGACAAGCTCGAAGAGTCCAGACGCTTATTTTATGTAGGCATGACGAGAGCTAGGCAACATCTTGAATTATTAACGTATGCAACTAAGGATGGAAAAGATAAAGTAGAATCTAAATTTATTAGTGAAGTGAGAAGCATTTTGTTGAAAAACAAGATACAAGAAGAGCTAGTGATTAAACATAATCTCCCTAAAAATTCAAATGCCATAAGTAGAATAAGCGAACTAGTAATAGGTTTAACAATATTCCATATGAAACTTGGCAAAGGACAAATTCTAAGAATTCAAGGAGACCGTGTAACCATTCAATTCGCAGATCAACAAAAAGAATTATTAAGTCAACTGTTGATTGACAAAGGATTATTATTAAAAAACATGTCCGAGAAACAATCAGAGTCGAAAGCTTTGAAATTACTTCATGAATCAAAAAAATGATAGGTTTGTAAACTTACAATTTAATTAAGTTGGTGATTTTTGTGGAAAAGCGAATTAATTTAAGTCAAGGGAAATTGCAAAAATGGGAACAAGCATTTGTTCCTGAAATGGATTTGTTCTTTTTTAGAAAACAAGATCAACATTTACTGATGGAATTTGGTGTGAATTGTTTAATCTTTTCAATAGAAGAATTTTTAAAACATCCCACCTATACAGCTGTTTCATATCGAACAAGTTATTCGTACTGGAGTTTAACTGAAGACATTACAACTGTCGTTGTCGTGCCACAACGTGTATTTCCCTCTATAATAGGTGCAGTAAGAAACTCCATCTTGCAGATTCAGCGCAAAGTAGGGAGAGGGCTTATTTTTGAGGCTAGATATTTTGAAGGGATATTAAGAGAACCAGCTAAATCCTTACTGTCACCATTCCAATTTGTCATGAATGATCAACAATATTTTGCCATCCAAAAAGAAGTTTGGATTCAACTTCCTAAATCATTTAAATCCGACTTATTAACGCGTATTGCACTAAAGCATGATACACCTGGAGAATTCAATTCCCTAATTCCAACTGAGCGTGTTACAAGTACGTATGTTAACGCGTATCCTAACGAACATGGACCGAACTGTTTGTCATCAACTTTATTTGTGGCATCTTCTATCAAACAGAAATTTACGCTGGATTGGATGATGAAAGAATGGATTCATCCCATCACGTTTATGAATGGGTTAGCACAACTTGGTTATCGTGAAATCCCACTTTCTCAAGACGCCATATACCCACATGATATTTTGATATGGACTGATAAACAGGAGCGAATTGTTCATGCAAGTTTCCATATTGATCAACATTACTTTTTCAATAAAAATGGTCAAACATTCTTTAATCCTTGGAAAATCATTCATATGAGAGAGCTTGAAGAACAATGGAACATGTACACAGTCAAAGTATATCGGTCATAAAAATGAAATAAAATGTTGTGAATATGAGTAATTTTCTCTAAACTAAAAACAGGATGTGTGAGAGGAAGTGCCCACTTGAAACAATGGACGAAATCAATTGAAATTGATGCACCTATTGAAGAAGTATGGCAATATGTGGACGGCGATTTGGAAAAAATGCAACAGATTATGCCAAATGTTGTGAGTAATACGCCAATTACTGTTACGGATGATGTAGTGGGAAGTGTATTTCGTCAACAATACCGGGAAGGCAAGCGTGTTGAATCATACAATGTCCACGTTACGGAATATATAAATACGCCTACTTATAAAAAAATGAAAGTGGCCTTTACCTTAGCAAATTTTTTTGATATTACGGCCAACTATGAATTAACAGCTCTTTCAGATACGAAAACTAATTTAACCTATTCAACAACCAATAAAGCGTTAAAATGGTTTGTGCATATCTTCTTACTGTTTGCTAATGATAAAGTTGTGGTCAAATTTGTTGAACATGTAAAACAAGTAGCTGAAAGTAATCGTACATAAAAACTTTGAGCGTCGCCTTAAAGCGACGCTTTTTCGTGTTTGAAGGAGTGAGAAGATGGGACAAGCAATCGGGATAGATGTAGGTGGGACTTTAACCAAAGTAGCATACTTTGAACAGAATCGAGAATTGAAATTGTTGCACTTTCCATCTGCTGATTTACAAAAAGTGAGTGATTGGATTGCTTCGTTTAAAGAAGACATTCGAATTGGCCTTACAGGTGGGCGTGCAGAGCAACTAAAAGCTTATTTACACTCTCATGAGAATCTTCATTATTTGGTAGAATTCGATGCGACAATTGCCGGAGTCAAATATCAACTTAATATAGGTGGGCAACATTTCTCAGATGCAATCATCACGAATATCGGCACAGGAACTTCTATTCATACCCTTAAAGGAAATATCCATGAACGTATTGCGGGAACGGGAATCGGAGGAGGCACTTTATTAGGCATGTCTTCGCTCATGACTGGTATCCATGAATTTGACGAAATCGTTCATCTATCTTCAGGAGGAAGTCGTGCGGAAGTCGACATGCTCGTAAGCGATATTTATTTTGGAAACAAGACACCGATTGATGGGGGATTAACGGCTAGTAATTTTGGAGCCGCAGGATTGAAGCCTAAAAGTCATCAATCGAAAGAAAATCTATTAGCAACTGTTCAAGGACTAGTTGGCGAAGTCATTTCTACGTTAAGTATTCAATGTGCGTTTGCTGAAGAGGTCGAGCATATTGTCTATATTGGGTCAACGTTAGCAGAAAATGAACCGTTGCAAAACATTATTGGGAATTATACAAAGCGAAAAAAACGAACGCCAATTTTCTTGCGAGATAACGGATATAGTGGTGCAATTGGTGCTCTTTTAAGTAAAATGGAAGATCAATAATTTGGCTGTAAAACCTGAAATTCAGAAAAGTACATAAACTTTTCATTTGCATTATCTTAAATTTCGTGTTACATTTATGAAGGATTATTTTTGTTCGGATATGAGTAAGACTTGTAAGAGATTTTATCTCCACGATTTGAGCAAGGATAGTAACACAATGTGTACTTAGTACACGAGGAGGATATACACACATGGAACAAGGTAAAGTAAAATGGTTTAACTCAGAAAAAGGTTTTGGATTCATCGAACGTGACGGCGGAGACGATGTATTCGTACATTTCAGCGCTATTCAAAGCGAAGGTTTCAAATCTCTTGATGAAGGTCAAGAAGTTACTTTTGAAATCGAGCAAGGCCAACGTGGTCTTCAAGCTACTAACGTAAACAAAGCTTAA
>JBFGKX010000215.1:0-3775 GCA_041576455.1 Paenisporosarcina sp.
AACGTCCAGCCGTATCACAGATTAATACATCTATTCCGCGACTTTTTGCAGAACGTACAGCATCATACATAACCGCTGCAGGATCTGACCCTTCAGATTGTTTAATGACTTCTACACCTACCCGGTTGCCCCACTCTTGTAGTTGGTCAATAGCGCCCGCTCGGAAAGTATCCCCAGCTGCAAGCATGACCGTTTTACCTTGTGATTTTAAGCGGTGTGCCAATTTTCCGATCGTTGTGGTTTTTCCTACACCATTTACACCTACAAATAAAATAACGGTTAATCCATTGTCTTGAAGAAATAACTCATTAGAGCTTTCTTTACCAGATTCATAAATCTCAACTAACTTCTCCGAAATAATGGATTGAATGCCGGCCGTGTCTTTCATATTTTTTCGTTGAACTTCAAATCGTAGAGCATCCATCAGCTCCATCACTGTTTCAACCCCAACATCAGCTTGAAGTAGAAGGTCTTCTAATTCTTCAAAGAAGTCTTCGTCAACTTTACGGTATTTAGCGACTAAATCATTCACTTTAGACGTAAATTGATTGCGTGTTTTTGATAGTCCGTCTTTAAATTTCTCAGAAACCGAAACGGATTCACTCGTTCCTGTAAATTTTTCTTTCATCTTTTTAAAGAAACTCATGCTCTTTCACTCCCTTGTGCGACAAGTGTCGGTTGATCTTCTTGCATTTTCACGGATACTAATTTTGATATCCCCGATTCTTGCATGGTAATTCCGTACAATACATCGGCACCTTCCATCGTCCCTTTTCGATGAGTAATCACAATAAATTGAGTATCATGGCTAAACTTCTTTAAGTACTGGCTATAACGGACAACATTCGATTCATCAAGAGCGGCTTCCACTTCATCTAAAATACAAAACGGAACTGGACGTATATTGAGGATGGCAAATAGAAGTGCAATTGCCGTTAGTGCTCTCTCTCCACCTGAAAGCAAACTTAAATTCTGACGTTTTTTCCCTGGAGGTTGCGCTATTATTTCAATCCCTGTTTCGAGCATATCTGTAGGATCTGTTAATATGAGGTCAGCTTGCCCACCTCCAAATAGTTCACGAAAAACGCGACTAAATTGCGTACGAATCGCTTTAAACGTATCACTAAAACGGGCAGTCATTTCTTCGTCCATTTCTTTGATGGCTTCATGCAATGTCTCTTTCGCGTCTAATAAATCTTGACGTTGGTCGGTTAGGAACGAATGACGTTCTGAAACGCGGTCAAATTCATCAATGGCAGCTACATTTACTGGACCTAACTCTTCAATTGATTGTTTCAACAGTTTTACTTTCTTTCGAGCTACATCTTCTTCAAATGCATCGCTGTCTGGTAGTTCTAAATCATCAGCTGATAAATGATAATTTTCTTCTAGCTGACTGAACAACGCGGCTTGTTCAAGTTCGTAACGATTCATCTTCACTTCTGCAGCTCGCAGTGCATGTAATTGTTGACTGTGCAAATGCTGATTTTTCTTTAATAACAGCTCCAGTTGCTGTAATTGAATATGAATTTGAGCGCGCTTTTCTCTTCCAGACATAATAAGTTGGGTAAGCGTTTCTTTCTTAATCGTCCAATCGTTTAATTGATTATCAATTTCTTCAGGAGTTGGTCCGAGTTGATTATCACCAGATTCATACCATTTCATTTCTTCAATCGAATGATCTAATTTTTGAGACACTTTATGTTCATTCTCCTGCAACTCGGCTACGGATTGCTCTGAAACTTTCACCTGTTCTGTCAGGACAGCTTGTTTCGAACGAAGTTCAGCCATCTTTTCAGTTAATTGATCACGTTCACTTAAGGTTTTTGATTTAAGGCTTGTTAAACGCAGGATGGTTTCATTTATTGTGTCTAATTCCACTTTCAATTCGTCTAATCGTTGTTTCGCTTGATTCTTTTTTTCTGCCGCTTGTTGATAGCGGCTTGATACATCTTTTGTTTCAGAATTGGAAATTAATACACGTTCATTGAGACGCTTAAATGTCGTTTCAAGTTCACGTAAATTCGAACTAATTTCCAATTCCTTTACTCTTCCTTCTTCACTTTCAGTGCGCACGCTCTCAAGTTCGGTCGCTTGTCGTTCAATTGACTTTTTTAAAGTAGCTACTTGTATTTCAGCAGTTTGAATGGACTGGTCCATTGCAGTTAGTTTCACAGACAGTTCATCCAACTCAGCTTTTCTCGAGAAGACAGAAGACTGTTGCTTAGTAAATCCTCCTGTTAATGAGCCTCCTGCATTTACGATATCCCCATCTAATGTAACAACTCGATAACGATATTGGATGGATTTTGCAATTTGAGAAGCACCTTGTAAATCTTTAACCACTATTACGTTACCAAGCAAGTTTTCGACAATGGATGTTGAAGAATGGTCAAAAGTCACAAGTTGGTCTGCAGTTTGAATAAAGGACGGATGACCCATTACACTCCGAAGCCCCTCAGCTTGAATTTTTCTAGACTTCATGACTGATTTCGGTAAAAAAGTTGCACGGCCAGAACGTTTATTTTTTAAGAACGCAATTGCTTTTCGCGCATCTTGATCAGTCTCCGTTACAATATGTTGCATGGCTCCTCCAAGAGCTGTTTCCAGTGCTTTGGCATATTCCGATTTCACTTGAATCAATTCAGCTACTGCACCTGTTATCCCGGTTAGTTGACCACTTTCTCGTGCAACTAACACTTCTTTGACACCTTGGAAGAACCCTGAGAAGTCTGCTTCAAGTGCTTCTAATGACTCTTTTCTTGCTTTTAATTGTTGCTGGTGTTGATAAGCTTGATATAATATCTTCTGTTTAGATTCAAGTATATCTTTATCCTTTAACGAGCTTCCCTGAAGTTCCTTGTAGATGGTTAACTTGGCTTCAAGCTGATTTCGTATTAATTCTAACTGCTGTTCTACTTCCCGTTTGTGTTCCCCAACCTGTTTTAAATCAGTAGCAATTTGTTTGTGCTCACTGCTCATTTTATCTTTAAATTGATTTTGCTGAAGAAGTTGATTTTCTAAATGTTTCAACTCATTTTTAACAGTGGCTTCTTCATTTAATAAATCAATATACGTCGATTTGTGATCTTCAATTTCTAATTCGATTTCAGCACTAGATTGTTTGAGTAGCTGATCTAATTGTTTTACTTCATGTTGGACGCTTCGCAGTTCAACTTTATGCTCAGCCATTCCTTTTTGTTTTTCTGCTAAGATTTTCGTTAATTGACTTTTGTCTGCTTCAAGTTCTTCGATTGTGAATTGGAGTTTTTCCATTTGTTGATCCATGTTTTGTCGCTTTTCAGCCAACAACAACTTGCGACCACCCCACCGTTCATGTTCTGAACTTGCTTCAACTAGAGATTCTTGTGCGTCATCAATCACTTGGTCTTGTTCAGTTAGTTCACCTTTGATTGATAGCAAATCAACTTCCAGCTTCTCGATGCTTTGGTCGAGTTCTTTTCGTAGTTTTTCGTGAGCGTCAACCTCAAGTTTGACTTCATTTAGAAGCTTTTCAATTCGATTCAAATCAAACGAAATTAAGCCTAAATCCACTTCTTTTAATTCTTCAGACATACGTAAATAATCAGTCGCCGCTGATGCTTGCATATGGAGCGGCTCAAGTCGACCATCGAGCTCATGAAGAATATCTAATACTCGATGCAAGTTGTCATCTGTTTCAAACAATTTGTGTTCTGCCTTTTTTTTACGTAATTTGTATTTAAGTACACCCGCAGCCTCTTCAAAAATTGAACGACGGTCTTCGGGACGACTG
>JBFGKX010000216.1:0-3767 GCA_041576455.1 Paenisporosarcina sp.
ATGCCTTTTTTCCAGACAGAACCTACATGATTGACACCAAATAAGTATTGTAATTCTTGGTAACTTGAAACATTCCACATGACGAGGTCCGCTTGTTTTCCTACTTCTATTGAACCAACTTTTTCTTCCATTCCAATCGCACATGCAGCATTGATCGTCGCCGCAACCAAAGCTTCAGCTGGGGTTAAGCGCATGGAGATACACGCTAAGTTCATGACCAGCGGCATGGATGTAGTGGGGGAAGAACCAGGGTTACAATCCGTTGAAATTGCTACCGCCACACCTGCATCAATCATGGCACGACCTTGTGCCGCCGCTTCTCGCAAGTACAAGGCTGTGGCAGGTAATAGGCAAGCGATGACACCTGATTCGGCCATTAAACGGATGCCTTCGTCAGATGCTTTCAATAAATGTTCTGCTGAAATCGCTCCAACTTTAGCGGCAAGTTCCGCACCTCCATACGATTCAATTTCATCCGCATGAATTTTAGGAACCAATCCAAGTTTTTTGCCCGCTTCTAAAATTCGTTCCGATTGTTCAGGTGTGAAGACACCCACTTCACAAAAGACATCATTGAATTTAGCGAGCTCCTCTTCTGCCACTTTAGGCAACATGGTGTGAATCAATACTTCAATATATTCTTCTTCCCTGCCTTTATATTCCTTCGGAACTGCATGCCCGCCCATAAATGTTGGGACTAGATCAATTGGATGGGATTCATTTAATTGTTTCATTACTCGAAGTTGCTTTAATTCCGTTTCCACATCAAGCCCGTATCCACTTTTCCCTTCAACCGTCGTGACACCATGAGCAAGAAAGGAATCTAGGCGACGAGTTGTTTGAGCGACCAATTCGTCTTCAGTCGCTTCACGCGTCATTTGTGTCGTTGCATGAATGCCACCTCCAGCATTCATGATTTCCATGTATGTTGCTCCTTCAAGACGCTTTTCGAACTCTTTTTCTCGGCTTCCGCCATACGCAACATGGGTATGAGGATCAACGAGTCCAGGTGTGACTAAACGGCCAGTAGCATCAATGATTTCCGCTTCGCCTGCTCGAGCATTAAACATGTTTTCAAGTGAAGCAGTTCTTCCAACCGCTACAATTTCACCGCGTTCCATCCAGACACTGCCATCTTCTATTAAGCCTAGGTTTGACATGCCCTCTTTCAGTCGGGCCTTATTTTCCCCGGCAATTGTCACGAGTTGTTTTGCGTGTTTAATCCAAACTGGTTTCATGCATTCGACTCCTTTAACATGGGGATATGAACCCCTTTTTCACGAGCTGTCTCAATTGCTAAATCGTATCCAGCATCGACGTGCCTCACAATCCCCATTCCTGGATCTGTCGTCAGTACGCGTTCGATCCGTGCTTCTGCTTCTTTTGTGCCGTCCGCTAAAATGACCATTCCTGCATGAATGGAATACCCCATTCCTACACCACCACCGTGATGAACAGATACCCAAGTGGCACCACCTACAGCATTGACCATAGCATTTAAAATCGGCCAATCGGCCACCACATCCGAACCATCTTTCATCGATTCTGTTTCACGATTTGGGGAAGCGACTGACCCTGAATCTAAATGGTCACGACCAATGACAATCGGCGCACTCAGCTCACCCGATGCGACCATATCATTAATGATTTTGCCAAAACGCGCACGCTCTCCATACCCTAACCAACAAATACGAGAAGGCAGGCCTTGGAACTGTATTTTATCTTGCGCCATTGTAATCCAGTTGCATAAGTGCTTGTTGTAGCTAAACTCACGCAAAATGACTTCATCTGTTTTTCGAATATCTTCAGGGTCTCCCGATAATGCAACCCATCGGAAAGGTCCTTTTCCTTCACAAAATTGCGGACGAATGTATGCTGGAACAAATCCTGGGAAATCAAACGCGCGTTCCACACCTTCATCTTTTGCTACTTGGCGTATATTGTTTCCATAATCAAACGTAACTGCACCTTTATCCATCATCTCAACCATGGCAGACACATGTTTTGCCATCGATGCTTTTGAACGCTTCACGTACTCAGCGGGGTCATGTGTGCGAAGCTCTGCCGCGTCTTGTAATGACATGCCAGAAGGAATGTATCCATTTAAAGGGTCGTGTGCAGATGTTTGATCGGTTAACACATCTGGAATAAATCCACGTTCAATCATTTCTGGAAGAATATCCGAAGCGTTGCCAAGTAAACCAATTGAAAGGGCTCTGCCTTGCGCCTTTGCTTCTTGCGCCATTCGGATCGCTTCTTCTAAAGAATCGGTTTTCACATCCGTGTAACGCGTTTCAATTCGTCGATCAATTCTTGTCTCATCGACTTCGATACCGATACATACTCCCCCCGTCATGGTTACCGCAAGAGGTTGCGCGCCCCCCATTCCGCCTAATCCAGCAGTTAAGGTAATTGTTCCTTTTAGGGATTCACCGAAGTGTTGTTTGGCAAGTTCTGCAAATGTTTCATACGTTCCTTGTACGATTCCTTGTGAGCCAATGTATATCCAACTTCCTGCTGTCATTTGTCCATACATCATTAATCCTTTTTTATCTAACTCATGGAAGGTTTCCCAGTTTGCATAAGCCGGGACTATATTGGAATTGGCAATCAACACACGCGGAGCATCTAAATGAGTTTTAAAAATCGCGACCGGCTTGCCTGACTGAACAAGCAACGTCTCGTCATTTTCTAACTCTTTCAATGAACGCACGATTGCATCAAAACTTTCCCAATTTCGTGCCGCTTTCCCAATCCCCCCATATACCACTAAATCTTCAGGGCGTTCAGCCACTTCCGGATCCAAGTTGTTCATCAGCATGCGAAGTGCCGCTTCTTGCTGCCACCCTTTTGTATTTAATGTTGTCCCTCTATATTGAATAACGCGACCTGATGTGTTTGTTTTCAATTTCAATTCCCCCTTACTATGTAATATTATTGTATCTTGAAATTTCAGAATATTTATTATAATTTAGTGATAATTTTATGATTAAATGACAAAAATGAGTCTTTATTCATTTGTTTTATATTTTGTTTCATTCGCTTCAATCCATTTTCACTAAATTTAGCCAAAGAAAAAAAGACCGATTGCTTCACGGTCTTTCAGCTTGTTGATAAAAGAATATTAATTAATATAAAAGGATAGAAAATCGTATCCTTATCTTTTACACGCTATCTAAAAAGATGATGGTCGGCTATTTCTTTCGCTTTCCGCGGACGAAACGCTAGTCTCGTCGAGTTAGCTGTCTATGACAGCTAACCCTGTGGGGTCTAGCCTGTCTCGTTTTTTCCGCAGGAGTCTTCAGAAATAGCCGACCTTCTCTCTATATAAATTATATGAAGATTTACGCTTACTATAGGGAAATTTGTTGGTTCCCCAGCATTTTTATCTAGTCATGTTCATGCTTAAAACTTCTATAGATCATCTTCTGTTACCCTATATGACCGACTCCTGTGGGATAGCGCAGACGTCGAAATCCACTCGAGCAGCGCTCGATTGAGATCGGCACAAGCCAGCTGAAAGCGGTCATTTCATGACATTCTTCCTCTGTTTACTATTTAAAAGGAACCTATAATCAAAAGTGGATTCATCAATTTATCATGGTCATGCTTAAAAATTCTACAAATCCTCTTCTATCATCCTATAGAAATGAAATGACCGACTCCTGTGGGACAGCGAAGACGTCGAAATCCACTCGAGTAAAGCTCGAGTGAGTTCGGCGCGAGCCCACGGAAAGCGGTCATTTCATGAAAGAATCTCTATTGAA
>JBFGKX010000217.1:0-3748 GCA_041576455.1 Paenisporosarcina sp.
AGGTGAAGCCACCCGCGTATTGGTAAACAAACTAGGTGTGTCTAAATTAAAAAATCTTCAAGCCAAAGCCCAGTCAGGCGAAGCATCCAAGGAAGAAATTCTGCAAGTCTTACAAGAAAATCTGACTGAAGAAGAAATGCTAGCTCTGCAAAAAATAGCCTATGAAGAAATATATAATCAGTAGCCGCTCTTGTCGTTGAGTGGTTGTTTTTATATAAGAAATATTTGATATTATGAAAAAACATAAAGTAGGGATTAGGAGTTGATCAGAGGAATATGGAAATGAAGAAGTTGTGACTTTTTTTGCGAGGTCAAGGTGCAAAAAATGAAAACTTAAATCCCTATTAAGTAATGCTGTAGGCTTGTTCAAAACAAACTTTTATATGAAGTGAAATGTATTTTTAATGAGGAAATCCTCATGCTTACAAGAAAAATGATGAATAAATACTTACGAAAAAATGAGTAAAAATAAACAAATAAAATATACTAAAAATAACCTTTCCTAAGTGGAGAAGGTTATTTTTTTACCATGTTTTTTGGGGGTAATTAATTCTTTCATAATTTTAAAATAGTAAAAGGATTTTATTTTAATAGTAAATTGTTCTTAAAAATTAATAATTATTCCGGAAAATAGGAAAAAATGGTGCATTATTGTAAACATTTGTATATATTTAAAGTAGTCGATAGGAATCACGACTATTAAACTATTATCCGTATAAAGGCAAACTTGTCGAAAGGCAAGGACGCAAAACCACAGGTCTAAAGCATCTCGAAATGCCAAGATGGTTGGGTTACCGTAGATACATGCTCCTATGAGTGATTTTGTGTTTTTGGTACATAACTAATGTGATTTTTGTCTTTTTCCGGTAGGGGAAGGAATTATTTTCATGCATAAAAAAGGGATTGTAAATGTACTTATCATTATTTTTCTTCTATTTTCAAGTGTGCTTGTCTATCCAGCGCAAGCACAAGCAGCAAACAATAATAACGCTCAGGACTTTTTCTCGGATCCTAGCAATCTTGTAGGTTCATTACCAACTTCAGATCCACATCAGCCTATGATGAACCCTACACGAGGTATCAATCCAATGATACCGAATGCATCACCAGGAACACCGAACAATCATGTTTCACCTAGAAAAGAGACTGGTAATGCTCAACCAAACAATCAAAAAGAAGAACCACCCGTTAACGTGGAAACAGGGCTTTTGAAACTTTCTGAAAGTGATGTCAAAGTTCCGAATGATATGCTCGGACTAAGTATCTCACGAGATTATTCCAGTTCAAACGATAAGGTTGGCCCGTTCGGACTTGGATGGGAAACAAAGTTAGATTCTAAATTGCAGCTGTATGCTGAATTTGCAATGGGAGAGTTACGCCAAGACGGGACGACCATGAACTATGAGTTTGTGAAAGATGACCCAGATGGTTTTATTACAAAATACGACGACGATACGATGACCAACTATGAACTTCATAAGGGTCATTACAATAAGGCAGAGAACGGGGATATATTAACCCGTATTGGCCAATATGAATATACAGTTGAATCACCAGAAAAAAATACGGTAACCTACTATGGTTATTATGCTCCTTGGAGAGAAAATCAGCCCGAAAAAATCGGAAAGATGATAAAACAATCTGATCGATTTGGTAATTTCATTTCATACGAATATGATGCTGACGGAAACATTAGTAAAATGACAGACGATAACGGAAGAACAATTCAACTGGTCTGGAAAAATGGCGTAATTCAACAATTAACGAATCCTAAAAATGAAAAAATTATATTTACCTATGACGGGAACAAACGGTTAACCCATGTTAATTATCCTGGAGATAAAGCCGTATCATACAGCTATGATGGGAATGGGAGAATTAATGGAATTACAAATGGAGAAAATGAGAAAACCTCATTTGCTTATGATAATAAAGATCGTGTCACGTCGGTAAAAGACGCTGCTAATTCCTTGATAAATACATACACGTATTCCACAAATGGCAGTGGAGAGTTAATTCAGACGGTTAAGAAAAATGCACTAAACCAAGCATGGACTTTTACAATTAAAAACAAAAAAACAGAAAAAATGATAGACCCACTACAAAACGAAATTATCTTTGCATATAATGACAACGATAAAATGACGAAAAAAACTGACAAAACGGGAACCGATACCTTCACTTATGATGATAAAGATCGGTTGGTAAGCCATACCGACAAATTTGGTGTTATTACTTCGTATACGTACACCGATCTATGGGATAAACCTAAAACGATTTCGATTTCGACTGGGAAATCAACTTCCTACGTTTATGACGCACAAGGGAATATGATTGAACAAATCGAAAATGGGATCAAGTCAACCTATGGTTACGATTCAAAAGGAAACATGCTATGGACTAAAGATGCCATCGGTCAATTAATGAATTTCCAATATGACCAATATGGTTATTTAAACCAAGTGACGAATGCAAAAAATGAAGTTACAACCTATTCCTTTGATGTCATGGGACAAATACGTTCAATGAATAATCCGAATGGCTCAAGCGAGACATACACCTATTATTCGAATGGCCATCTTTCGGAAATTAAAGACGAACAGGGCAAGACAACAAAGTTTGCGTATGATAAAGCGGGAAGAATTTTAACGTTTACGAACGAACTCGGTCAACAAACCAAACAAGCATATGATCAATCGGGAAGGGTTGCATCTATTACAACGCCATTGAACGAAACAATCAGCTATTCGTATGATGAAGCTGGTCGTTTAGAAACGGTGACCAATCCGGGGAATCACAAAGAAACATTTGAGTGGGACAAGTTAGGACGCTTGACGAAACATAAAAATATGAAAGGCACGACTACCAACACTTACGGAGAGTATGGGATTGAGAAAGTTCAATCACCAAATGGGACACTAAATTACACATACAACTCAAAAGGTCAGGTAGAAAAGGTAAAAGATGAGTTAGAACGTTCAACAACTTATCAGTACAATAAAGACCAACAAATAACGAAGATTACGGATCCAATAGGGAGAACGCAATCCTATGAATACGATTCGATAGGTCGTTTAAAAAAAGAAACAGCTTTTGATGGACAAACAGTTGGATACACGTATGACACGCTTGGCATGTTAACAGAAAAAACGTACAAGGATGCATCAAAAGAAAAGTATCAGTATGATGCAGCTAAACAGTTAACTAAAATAACATTCCGTGATGGGTCCACTGAAGAATATAAGTATCACCCAGGTGGTCAAATTGCGACTGTTAAAAATGCAGTAGGTCATATAACGGAATACACCTATGACGGGACTGGAAATGTTACAAAGGTAAAAGATCCAGCTGACGGTGAAACGAACTATACCTATAACGCTCTTGGTTGGGTTACGTCTATAACTAATCCATTAAATGAAAAAACAAGTTTTGAGCATGATGCGCTAGGACGCATGACAAAAGTAAAAGGTCCTAAGGAAACCGTACAACAATATAAATATGATGAATTAAATCGGTTAATCGAGATTATAGATTCAATGGACCGATTACACAAATGGTCTTATAACATTGAAGAAAATACCACTACGTATACGCGTCCTGATGGGACAAAATTAAAGTACACATACAATACACGTGGGCAGTTAGCAGAATTTATAAATGCAGAAAATGAAAAAACCGAAACTCATTTTGATAAAGTAGGTCGTCCAATCGAAGTGATTGATGCGTTAGGCCAAAAAATTAAGATGAC
>JBFGKX010000218.1:0-3738 GCA_041576455.1 Paenisporosarcina sp.
AACAGAGATATCCCCTTACCTGCCTGGGAAATGGGTACCTCACGCTACTTTATTAAACAACACAGCACTTAATATGTGGGGACCATTGTTCCAACGTGCTGCCCTAGCATTTGAGCCGATGGATGGTAAAGCAGTAGCCATCGAATGTTGGACCATCGTCAACGGTCGGGCTCAAACTGAATGGACTCACTTCTTAAGCTAGTAATGCATGACACCTATCCAAGGGCATTGACTATTTAGTCCACAGCGATATAATAGAATTTGTCCTAGTAAAAACGATCTTGTAGCTCAGCTGGGAGAGCGCCACCTTGACAGGGTGGAGGTCGCTGGTTCGAGCCCAGTCGGGATCATTGGGTCTAGAACCCGAGGAAACCTTTAGGAACAAGGGTTTCCACAAAAAAGTCGGTCACTTCGGTGATCGGCTTTTTCTTACTGTTTTACCTATATGCCAAAAAACTGGCCAATTTCCAAAGGTTATTTTTTAGTTCCTCCTAAAAACAATTTATCATTATCATTTCTTTTTTAATCGTCCACACTTTTAAAGGGATTTATTGCCTTGCTAATAAATACCTTTAAAAAGTATTATACAAATCAAGAAAATAAATTTTTAAGGAATGAACTGATGAAGTATTTTAACTTAAAACATAAAGGCACTTTCGAATTCGTTCATTCAAAAGTGCCATGTTTCTATTATAGTAAATTGTCAATTCCATTTATTCACGCCAAAGTACTCCAACCATATAGTCAAAAAAGTGCATGTTTTCATTAGGTGATTCATGCAGCATCTTATAGTGCTCGTCTGCGATGAGGGAGGCTACATCTGGATGTTGATCCTTCAAAAAGCGAATAGCTAGAGCGTACACTGCACGAGATTCGTAATTGACACTTGGTTCACCGGTTGCTTTGAAATAGCGGCCATACAATTTCCCGTTTTTTTGATATTCATCAATCAGCCACCTTTCGAAGGCTTTGACATCAATTCCAACGTCATTACTATATGTTGCGATTAACAATTGATCTACTAGATGTGCTTCTGGACTCGACACTGGTGTGCCATCACGCTTTACCTTTTCCGGAAAAAATATCTTTTCATTCTGAACGATTGGACGCATCTCAACGCCCATTCCATCTAGCAAAATATGGTCTAAATAACTAGTAACCATCGAATCAGAAGAAGCTTTTAATTCCCAATCATAAAATTCTGAAATCCAATTGTTTTCAAGTTGTACATGTTTAGCCGATTTTCTAATATCTTGTGCAAGTAAAAGATAATCTTCTCTTTGAAACAACTTTCCACCTTCCAGTAATGCTGACACAATTCTAGAATCGTCTATCCAAGCATTTACAGAGATTTCCTTTCCAACTTGCCACTTTATGAAAACTTCCCCTTCTATTCTCACAATGAAGTAGTCATTTAAGAGAATGACCATTTCCTCAAAACGTTTTTCATCACTTTCTTGAACAAGCCATTCCATCCACAAACCAATGCTCTCTGAAAGATAAGGGGTTTTTCGATCAAAAGGATAAGTCATGATAAAGCCTGTTTCGTTTAAATAGAAAGATTCCACTTCCTTTATAATCGTATTTTTTTTATCCTCTTTACTCCACAGATAAATTCCCCCTATGACTACTGTTAACAATAGGACAGTCATTAATATCCTTTTGTTTCTCACATAGGTTCTCCTTTAAATCGTTTTGTCTTATCCCATATTATTGTTTCATTTTTACACTTGCTGATGGTATAAAAGTAAATTGCACGAGCAAGTAGTATCAAAAATAATTGTGCATAGGTAAAGTACATAATGGTCCCTATAAGTAAATTGAATAAGGAGGTACTTTTGTTAAAAACCATACTCCCAACAACTTGAAAAGCATAGACTAAATAACTTACAAACCAAATCATTAATAACGGTGCACCTACGTTTGGCAACTGTACACCGATTAAGCTAAGAACAAGCCAGACATTTGAAATAAAAAGTAAAACTACAAATAAAAAGTAGGTAGTGACGTGTTGCATGCTATGATAAAAAGCTTTCTTTTTCCAGAATGTTAGTTCGCGAAATGTTTTTTCTAGTAAATATAAATTCCCTATTAGCCAGCGAGTTCGTTGTTTAATAAATACTTTAATATTTTCGGGTTCTTGTTCCCATGTCTCAGCATGTGGAACAATAGGGAGGTTATAACCTTTCGATGTAATACGAATGGTTAGTTCAGCATCTTCAGCTAATGCATAAGGATCATAGCCACCAATCTCATCAAGTATACTTCTCTTTATAAGCATATTCGTTCCCGGAAGTGAGCCAATTCCAAACAATGACCATCTCCCGCATTGCATTAACAGCTGAAAAACTTGAAATTCGATAGAAATCATTCGAGTTAATATGTTTTGATTTTGATTAATCGTTCGAACATATCCAATTGCTCCTGCACTACTAGGGCTATGTTCAGCTGCTTCTACTAAATATGTTAAAGCATCTGAATCAGGTTGATTATCTGCGTCATATACCACAAAATAATCCGAACTACTAATTTGAATACCATAATTTAAGACACGTGATTTACCCTTCGGCTCTCCATCAGGCACATCAATGGTATGACAGTTAGAAAATAAAGTTGAAAATTCTTCCCCAATCTCTTTTGTATTATCTGTCGAATTATCATTTAGCACATATATATCAAGCTTACCTGGATACCTTAACAACATCATCGCTTCTAGTGTATTGCGAAGCACCAACCCTTCATTATGTGCAGGAATAAACAAAGCAACGGAAGGGTATATTTCTAGCTTAGGAGCACGTTTTCCTTCTATTCTAAACTGAATACCTGCAAATGTTAGTACCGAATAATATATTAGTAAGATCCAAAAAAACAATAAGATGATTATCAATAAAAAGGTCATTTTTTCGAAACCTCCTTCGCTAAAAACGTTCTCTGTAATTCGTCAACATCCTTTATAAGACTAAAGGTAATTGTAATAGGTAATTCGATAAAACTAGTTTTTTTACGAAGATCTTGTTCAATTCTGAACTTTACGACATCACAACCAGTTTTTGTTGTATTTTGTAAAAAGATTAACAGTGTCTTCTTATTTTCATTTGTAGTTAATAAATCATAGTGGGCTCGAATACTTTTTTCAATTGACCGGACTACTTGTTCATGTAGAGAAATTTCTACACTAGGTGAGGAACTTAAATCCACTTTCATTAAGTAGCCTTCTTCTTTTCTTCTTCGTAGTCCTACCATAACCAATTCGACTCGATCCAAGAATTCTCGATTGGTAAGTACACGAAACTCAGGTTGTACATATTTTTTTAAATCCTCTAATTGCAAATTCATCATTTTTTGTGAATAAATGAGTCGATCCAGTGATTGAAGAATAAACCATATGATCGCTACAGAAGACATATATCCAATGTGTAAAAACATTAATTTAAACTGTTCACTTTCGGTAAACCCTTGAAAATTAGACCAAAAGGTTAGCCCAAAAGCTAAACCTAAAGACATAATAGACATAATGAGAAAACTATATTTTTTTATACAGAACACAAGTACAACGGAAGATGTCATTAGTAAAACGCTGTATAAAAGAATTAACATTCCACTAAAATACCAAAATACACTAATCTGTAACACTACATATACGATTAACAATATTGCGGACACCCTGCCAGTCTGAGTGTAATTATCCATATTCTTCACACCCCTTTTCCCTTTATAAGTATAAAGTGATAATAGTCT
>JBFGKX010000219.1:0-3724 GCA_041576455.1 Paenisporosarcina sp.
GACAGCTGAGCCTGCGGGGTCTAGCTTGTTTCGTTTTTCCGCAGGAGTCTTCAGAAATAACCGACCATCTTACCTACTGAAATATCATGAAGGGACAGGCTTATAAAAGTGAAATCTGTTGATTAGTTTAGAGGCAGTCGCAACATGAACTCCTGCGCTTACTCGTCGTAGAGAACGTAACAAAGTTCTTGCATACGCTTTTTTCAATCGCATACAGTTATATTCATTCACTTTATTGATTGTCTAAAGTCTAAGTCACAGTTTCTTCGACTGCGACTTTAGTAAGCTGGAAGATACTCCATAGCGGATGTGTCTGCCACCATCATTTCTTTAAGGCGTTTTTTCGCACGAAACAGACGTGATTTAACAGTGCCAATCGAAACTTTCATCAAATCAGCAATTTCTACCAACGAATATTGATACACGTAGAAATAAAGAACTGTATTTTTGTAAATGCCATCAAGCTCATCAATTTTTTGCTGAATCATTTGTGACAAATCGTCTCTTTCTAAGCGCTCCTCTGCAGTGAGTGCATCGCTTGGAATTAAATCAAGAATCGGAACGTCTAATTGATCAGGTTGAATTAACAGATGTTTGCTATGACGAACATCTTTCCGATAACGATCACGAAATGTGTTCATGCAAATTGTTGTTAACCAAGCTTTCACATGCTCGACGTTTTTTAGATAGTCTTCATATCGAACGATTTTCACCCATACTTCTTGCATTAAGTCTTCCGCTTCTGTTTGGTTACGAGTTAATTTTAAACATAAGTGATACATATACCGGTTGTATTCTTCGTACACTTGCTCAATCTGTCTGTTCAATTGAGTTGGCCTCCGTTCGTATCTAGCTGATACTAATAGTTTGCCAAAAACGAACCTTACGCTCAATCGGATTCACTTTCAATTTACTTACAAACGTGTAAGACAGAAAAAGTGCTGAATGACTATTCGTCATTCAGCACTTTTTCTGTCTCTTTAATTGTAATGGTTAATCGTAATATTCGATTTCGATCCATTTCATTCACTTTAAAATGAAGATTTTCATAATTGAACTCTTCACCGCTATCTGGCATATGCCCGAACTGTTGAAGAACAAATCCACCGATTGTGTCGTGGTCATTTGGAATATCAATTTTAAACATATCATTTACATCTTCAATTTCTAAACGTCCATGACAACTAAGGTGATGTTCGGTCATTTCGTAGACTAAAATTTCTTCGTCTTCGTCTGATTCATCTTCAATTTCTTGTCCTATCATCTCTTCAATAATGTCTTCATGCGTAACTAATCCGAGAGTACCACCGTACTCATCTAAGACAATTGCCATATGTTTTTTCTTTGCAAGCATTTGCTTAAAGACTTTTTCAACACTCGCTGATTGAACAACAAACAAGGGTTCACGGTCAATTAGTTCATCCAATTCCATGGTCGGGTCCATTGACCATTCAATCAAGGTTTTCGAATAGAACATCCCAACAATATGATCCATACTTTCATCATACACAGGGTACCTTGTATAGTAATGTTCCAAAATGATGCTACGTGCTTCTTCGTATGTTGCACTCATATGAATGCCAACGATTTCAGTTCGATGCGTTTCTAAAACATCTTGGACGTCTTTATGTGGAAAATCAAGAACTCCTTTTAAACGCTCAGATTCTTCTACTTCAAATGTACCTTCGGTTGAAGCAATGTCTACCATCGTCCGCAATTCTTCTTTTGTCAGTGTTGCTTCTTTTACTGCACCCTTGGAAATAATTCGTATGAATATATTCGTAAATTTTGCGATTAAGAATGTGATAGGGCGTAAAATTAGAACAAGAAACGCAATAAGTGGCGCGACTAGATAAGCAATTTGATCTGAAAATGTTACGGCGATTGTTTTTGGAAGAACTTCTCCAAAAATAATGATGATCACCGTTAAAATTGCAGTTGCAATGGCAATATCCCAACCATAATCAATGGCAATTAATGTTAATAAAGTAGGCAGTGCAATATTAACGATATTGTTTCCAATTAATATCGTTGTAATCATTTGGTCCGGCTTCGATATGAGCAATAGAAGTTTTTGTGACATTTGATCTCCTTGTTCCGCTCGAAGCTGGACCTTCATCCTATTTAAAGCTGTAAGTGCTGTTTCACTCCCCGAAAAGAAAAGTGATAACAATAAACAAATGGCTAAACCAATAAATTCCATTAACCGTATTTCCTCCTGTATGAGTCAAAAGATCCGCTCAAATTCTAGTAATTTCATCATATCATATTCCAATTTCACTTGTCTTATTTGTCAACCTGTAATTCTACGAATATATTATGCTATACTATTTCCATTCTCGAAATTTTGTGAAAAGAGGGCTAATATGAATCATTTATCAGCATTAAATACTTATTTTGAAACGAAACGTAGCGAACATTTAGACGAATTAAAACAATTTTTACGCATTCCAAGTATCAGCTCTTTGTCTGAACATAAAGAAGATATGAGAACGGCTGCAGTATGGTTAGCCGACTCCTTGAAAAATGTAGGATTAGAAAACGTAACGATAGATGAAACAAAAGGACATCCTGTCGTATATGCTGATTGGTTGCATGCCGAAGGAAAACCTACTATTTTAGTATATGGTCATTATGATGTTCAACCAGTTGATCCATTGAATTTATGGGAATCTGAACCTTTTAATCCGCAAGTGCGTGATAATAAGTTATTTGCACGTGGCGCAAGCGATGATAAAGGACAAGTATATATGCACGTGAAAGCAGTTGAAGCTTTGCTTAAAACGGAAGGCACTCTACCGGTGAATGTGAAATTCTGTATTGAAGGTGAAGAAGAAATCGGTAGCCCCAATTTACCTGAATATGTCTTAGCAAATACCGATAAACTGGATGCTGATATCATTGTTATTTCTGACACTGGGATGCAAGGACCTGGAAAACCAGCAGTATGTTACGGTTTACGGGGTTTAACAGGAGTTCAAATTGATGTGAAAGGTGCAAATAGTGACCTTCACTCTGGGCTTTACGGAGGTGGCGTTCAAAATTCCATTCATGCATTAGTCCAAGTACTCGATTCTTTCCGCGATGAAGAAGGAACCATTGTAGTAGAAGGTTTCTATGATAATGTTCGTCCAGTATCTGATGAAGAACGTGCCGCTTATGCAACGCTTGAGTTCGATGAAGACGCTTTAAAAGAAGAGCTTGGCGTAGAAGCATTATTTGGTGAAAAAGGCTATACACATTTGGAACGCACATGGGTACGTCCAACTTTAGAGATTAATGGAGTTTTCGGTGGTTTCTCTGGTGAAGGAATTAAAACCGTACTTCCAGCTGAAGCGGGTGCCAAAATCACATGTCGCTTAGTGCCAGATCAAGACCCAGACGAAATTGTTGCCAAACTAACAGCTCATATTGAAAAGCATAAACCAGTTGGAGTTTCGGTAACAATCACTGAATTTGATAAAGGAAAACCGTTTATCACACCATTCGATCACCCGGCAATCCAAGCAGCAGGTCGTTCATATGAAAAAGTATATAATGTGCCTACAGCCTATGTCCGTGGTGGAGGCTCTATTCCAATCGTAGCTGCGTTTGATGAAATTTTAGGTCTGCCTGTCGTGTTAATGGGCTTCGGATTAGCTTCTGAAAATTTCCATGCACCCAATGAGCATTTCCACTTAGAAAACTTTGATCAAGGGCTCCGCGTGATTGGCGATTACTATTA
>JBFGKX010000220.1:0-3689 GCA_041576455.1 Paenisporosarcina sp.
ATTTTTATTAAAGATGGCGAGTTTTTCAATGAAATTTATAGTGACAATCGTAGACAGACTTTTTTTCAGCGAATTTTGAGTGTCTTGTCTTTACTTGGAGGTAATGTGCATGACCTTTCAACAATTCGCTTATCGTAATGTTGTTCGGAATCGCCGGATATATGCAGCATTTTTCATGGCAAGTATGTTTTCAGTAATGGTTTTTTTTATGTACTCAATGCTACTTTTTCATCCTAAAATAGACGATAAATTTTTACGCGAATTTGCGGCATCAGGAATGATTGTAGCAGAAATAATTTTATATATTTTCACGTTGTTTTTCTTATTTTATTCAATGAGTGCATTTTTACAAGCACGTTCCAAAGAATTTGGGTTGCTCCTTCATCTTGGAATGGAGAAAAAACAGTTAAACAAGCTGATTTTTCTTGAGACAATGTTAATAGGCGCAGTCTCTGTTGCTACTGGTATTTTTTTTGGTTTTGCCTTTTCAAAATTCTTTTTTATGATTGTACGTGAATTGCTTCAACTGGAGAGTTTGCCGTTGTATGTATCATATAAACCTTTTGCATTAACAATTGGCGCATTTTTTAGCCTATTCATCATTATCGCAATGACCAGTGTAGTCTTTATTCGGGAACAAAAAATAATTGAACTGATACGTGGCTATTGGAAGTCCGATGAATTACAACGTTATTCTACTGTAAAAGCCATACTTGGAATTGGCATGTTGTTATTTTCTTATGGCGCAGCTGCGTTTACATCGATTAATGTTGTCTTTACACTGGCAATTATTCTTCCTCCAATGGCAGCAATAGGGACCTATTTTTTCTTTACAGACAGTGTCTTATTTTTGCATCATCAAGTTAGAAAAAGAAAATCGTTATACTGGCATCGATATCGCTTAATTGCTGTTTCAGAAGGCGCTGTCAAATTGAGAGAAAATGCACGTATGTATTTCATCGTCACAATTGTTTCTACCGTTGCATTTTTATCAGTTGGAACGTTAGCATCATTATCTTCTTACACTGGGCAATTTAGAGAGTTAAACCCACTGTCGCTGATATATTCAAGTGAATTAACGAATCCATATGAGTCAAATCACATCAATTTATTAAGAAAAGAATTAGAAGAGCAAGGCTTATCCTATACGCTCGTACCGTTTTTAATAAAAAAACAAACCTCTTCATACTCCTTAAATTCAGTCAATATCTTAAGAGCAACTGATGTAAATAGTTTAGCTATTGCACTTGGGTACCCGATTGTACAGTTAAATAAAGGAGAGGGCATGTTCATCCCTTATTCAGAGGATTCGGTTGGAAAATTAGGAAAGAAACAAATACAAACTGTATTAGAGGAAAGTAATGTACCTGTACAAATTTCAGGAGTATATCCGAGGATGCTATTTCCTTCTATGATTATTGGGTCGAACATTATTGTTGTTAGTGATGAAGATTATCAGCTTATAAATGTCCCAGTAGAAGGGAAAACCAATTTGTCCTCCTCATTTAAACTTTTTGCATTTCATGTAGCAGAGTGGGAATTGACAAAGTTAATCGGAATAAAAATTGAAGCTCAAGTGACAAATGCAATCTATAATGATGAATTCAAAGATCTTCCGTTTAATTTCGAAAATCCTGGATTTAATTATTCGATCATACGTTCTACATTTGCATTGTTATTATTTACAGGTCTACTAGTTGCAGCTGTATTATTATTGGCAGCAGGTAGTTTTATTTATTTCAAATTATATACTGGCTTAGAGCGAGATAAACGACAATATGAGGTATTAAAACGTATGGGGTTAACTGATCAAGAATTAATTAAAATAGTTAATCGACAACTTATCCCACAATTCTTTTTGCCATGGGGAATAGCGATGTTGCATAGTGCATTTTCATTTTTGTCGCTACAAGTTATTTGGGCAAATTTAGCCGAAGTTTCAATTTTAAGCGAAATGTTATTAGTATTAATAGGATTTACAATTATTCAAATATCCTATTATTTTTTAATTCGTTGGCGTTATTTGGCACATGTTCGAGCATCGTAAGAGATTACGATGCTTATTGTATTGTCTGAACATTTCTTATATAATGAAAGTATTGAATAATGAATGATTGTTCATTCAACACAAAGGGGAATTACCTATGAATCTGGTAACTAGTATTCGTGAAACAGCTTTAGAACAACCGACTAAAACAGCCTATCATTTTATGGGCCGTGATACTTCTTATGCAGAATTTGATCAATCTATTACGCGTTTCGCATCGGCTTTAAGGGGGTTAGGTGTGGAAAAAGGGGACCATGTTGCTTTTTTACTTGGCAATACGCCACACTTTTTAATTTCACTCTATGCAACGATGCGCCTAGGAGCAACGGCAATTCCAATCAATCCAATTTATACAGTGGATGAAATTTCCTTTATCCTTCAAAATAGTGACGCGAAAGCTGTCATTGCGTTGGATATGCTATTACCTCTTGTGGAAAAAGCAGCGGGAGCATTCCCGTCCATAGAAAATTATGTGATTTGTGAAACTTTACAAGATACAGGAGAAAAGTTAAGTGCTCTCCCTGATGAAGTGCGACATAAGGTGAAATCGTTTACACATCTAGTCCAATCGTCATCATCTGAACTAGTGATTGAAGAAGTCGCTCCAGATGATAACGCAGTAATCTTATATACATCTGGAACAACGGGACGTCCAAAAGGCGCAATGTTGACACATGAAAACCTGTTCTCAAATGCTCGTGATACAGCTGAATATTTAGGCATGCATTCATCAGATAGAGTTATCGCAACATTGCCGGCTTTCCATGTTTTTGCGTTAACGGTCGTGGTAAATGCTCCTCTTATTAAAGGGGCTACAATTTTACTTGTTCCACGTTTTACACCCCAAGATGTGTTCAGTATGGCACGAGATCAACAAGCCACTGTTTTTGCGGGAGTTCCAACGATGTACAATTTCTTATATCAATTCCCGGAAGCGAATGTCGAAGATTTCTCGTCGATTCGATTAGCAATTTCAGGAGGTTCTTCATTGCCAGTTGCATTACTACATAACTTTGAAGATAAGTTTAACGTTCGCATTTCAGAAGGATATGGCCTATCCGAAGCATCACCAGTTACATGTTTTAACCCATTAAATCGGGACCGTAAACCAGGTTCTATTGGCATGTCGATTGTTAACGTTGAAAACCGAGTAGTGAATGAACTAGGGGAAGATGTCCAAGTTGGAGAAGTAGGAGAGCTAATTGTTAAGGGACCAAATGTTATGAAAGGTTACTACAAAATGCCTGAAGAAACAGCCGCAACAATTCGAGACGGATGGTTATACACAGGCGATTTAGCAAAAATGGATGAAGAAGGCTATTTCTATATTGTAGATCGCAAGAAAGATTTAGTGATAGTGGGCGGTTTCAATGTATACCCACGAGAAGTAGAAGAAGTATTGTTTGCACATCCAGGAATCGTGGAGGCAGCTGTAATTGGGTTGCCAGATGCGAACTTTGGTGAGTCAGTTCATGCATATGTAGTCGTAAAAGACGAAAGTATTGATGCAGAAGCATTAGAAAGTTATTGCGCTCAACACCTTGCAAAATATAAAATACCACGAAATTTTGAGTTTTTAACAGAGTTACCGAAAAACACGACAGGTAAAATTTTGCGTCGTTCACTTAAAGACCAAGCAGTA
>JBFGKX010000221.1:0-3677 GCA_041576455.1 Paenisporosarcina sp.
CACTTCACGTCTGAAAGCCCCCTAATCTTAATAAAACCCTCCTTAAAAAACGAAAAATGACATACAAAGTACATACGATGTTGAACCTATAGCACAAAAAAAACTGAAAGAAAAGACAGGAAATCCAACTTTATTTTCGGTATGATAGGGAGTAGAGAGTTTTGAAAGGAGTGACTTCCATGTATGTGATGTCACAATCTGGCTGGATCGAAGTCATTTGCGGAAGCATGTTTTCTGGGAAGTCAGAAGAATTAATTCGTCGCGTGCGACGTGCGCAATTTGCGAAACAAAAGATTGCCGTGTTTAAACCGCGTTTAGATAATCGATATAGTGAAGAAGAAGTCGTAAGCCATAACGGAACGAAAGTAATTGCAATGCCGGTTGAAAGGTCAAAAGACATTTGGGCACTTATCTCAGATGAATACGATGTTATCGGGATTGACGAAGCACAATTTTTTGATGAAGGCATTATAGATGTAGTGCAACGTCTAGCAAATCACGGATTTCGTGTTCTCGTTGCGGGACTTGATCAAGATTTCCGTGGAGAGCCATTTGGACCGATGCCAACAATCATGTCAGTTGCCGAACAAGTTACGAAATTACAAGCGGTTTGCCAGGTATGTGGATCACCAGCGAGTCGTACACAGCGTCTGATTAATGGAGAACCTGCAGGTTATGAAGACCCTATTATTCTAATTGGTGCAACGGAAGCCTACGAACCACGTTGCCGTCATCACCATGAAGTGCCAGCGGGTGTCACGCATCAAACTTCAATTGAATATACTGAAAATCCATCTTCGAAAAAATAGGAGAAGTCGACTGACATCAGTGACAGCGGCCTGTATAGGATACAAAGATGAAGAACTGAACGATAAAGAGTGGCGAAAGCTGCTCTTTTTCTGTATAATTAGTCTGTTAATCACATGAACGGATGAGGTGAAAGTATGTTTGATCGCTTACAATCGGTAGAAGACCGATATGAACGTCTAAATGAATTGCTTAGTGACCCTGAGATTGTTAATGATATGAATAAATTACGTACACTTTCGAAGGAACAATCGGACTTGCAAGATACTGTCAATGCATACCGTGAATACAAACAAGTGAAAGAGCAACATGCTGAAGCGAAAGCGATGCTCGATGATAAGTTAGATGCAGATATGCGTGAAATGGTCAAAGAAGAAATGTATGAGTTGGCTGCTCAAATTGATGTGTTAGAAGAACGTCTAAAAGTATTGTTGATTCCAAAAGATCCAAATGACGATAAGAATGTCATTATGGAAATTCGTGGAGCCGCAGGTGGAGACGAAGCAGCTTTGTTTGCTGGAAACTTATTCCGCATGTACAGCCGCTACGCAGACACTCAAGGATGGAAAATCGAGATTATGGACGCTTCGCCAACTGGAATTGGCGGGTATAAAGAAGTCATTTTCATGATTACCGGTAACGGCGCGTATTCAAAAATGAAATATGAAAACGGGGCGCATCGCGTACAACGTGTTCCTGAAACAGAATCAGGTGGACGGATTCATACGTCAACTGCTACAGTAGCATGTCTTCCGGAAGTAGAAGCGGTGGATGTAGAAATTCATGAAAATGATATTCGTACGGATACGTATGCTTCATCAGGTGCTGGTGGTCAGTCCGTTAATACGACAATGTCAGCAGTTCGTTTAACACATATTCCTACTGGTACGGTCGTGACGTGTCAAGATGAAAAATCACAAATTAAAAACAAAGCAAAAGCAATGACCGTTCTTCGTGCGCGTGTAGCTGATAAATTCCGTCAAGAAGCGCAAGCGGAGTATGATGCTGTTCGTAAATCTGCAGTTGGTTCAGGCGATCGATCAGAACGAATTCGCACTTACAATTATCCACAAAACCGCGTGACGGACCATCGTGTAGGTTTAACGATTCAAAAGCTGGATCAAATCATGGAAGGCAAACTCGACGAAATTGTAGATGTGTTAATTTTAACGGATCAAACTGAGCGTCTTGAGCGCATGAATGAAACCAATGTGTAAATATGTATATGAGGCCCTTTCAAGGGCTTCTTCTTATTTAACGGAACATGGACGAGAAGAACCGGTCGCGCGCATATTACTTCAACATGTCTTGAATAAGTCACATGTGCAATTGTTGATGGCCATGCGGGAAGAAATTTCAACGGAACAATTTGACACGTACTGGTCACTTATTAATGAGCACAAAGCAGGCAAGCCTGTTCAATATATTATTGGTACCGAAGAATTTTATGGGAGAACCTTTCATGTAAATGAGCATGTTCTAATTCCACGTCCTGAAACTGAAGAACTAATTTTAGAAGCGACTATTCGGATGAAACGATTGTTTGAAGGTCAATCGCAGTTAACGCTAGCGGATATTGGGACCGGAAGTGGTGCCATTGCCATTACTATGAAAGCTGAAAATCCATCTCTACAAGTAACGGCTACAGACCTATCATTTCAAGCGCTTCAGGTTGCGGAAAAAAATGCGACTGACCTTGGTCAACGAGTAACTTTTAAGCAAGGGGATTTAACAGAGCCCATTTCAAATGAAACATGGGATATTGTTCTATCAAACCCTCCTTATATTGCACACAATGAAGCTCCTACTCTATCAGATACTGTCCTAAACTATGAACCACATAGCGCTCTTTTCGCAGACGAAGAAGGACTTCATTTGTATCAACGGTTAGCGCAAGAGCTGCCAACAATGATGAAACGTCCATCATTGATTGGCTTAGAAATCGGCTATACACAAGGCGCCGCTGTGAAATCTTTCTTCCAAAAGGCGTTTCCAACTGCCCAAGTGGAAATCGTAAAAGATATCAATCAAAAAGAAAGAATGATTTTTTGTGAGATTCGTGAATAAATCTCGAAACCTTTGTCCACAATGTGGTCAAGGGGGAGATAACAATGATCGAAGATTACGAGATTTTCAGAAACGAAGAACCAACAACGAAGAGGTCTCCATGGGTCGAACTCCTAATGGCACTTGTATTCATTCAAAGTCTTTTATTTCTTATCCCAGCGACAAGCGGAGCGGCAGACCTTATGCCGGCAGACGCGATTCAAATAAGAATTATCGCAAATAGTAATTCAAAAGAAGATCAACAAGTTAAATCACTAATTAAAGAAGAAATCCAACCACTCTTACAAAAAATAGCAAACTCTGTTCAAACTACGAAACAACTCGAGCAAGAACTCGCACAATTATCAACCGACATCATGCAAAAGGCAGATGGCATTACCGATCAATCGATACACGTGAACTTAACAACTGCTTTAATTCCACCTAAGTCAGATGGCGCTTATTTTTATGCACAAGACTTCCACAAAGCATTAGTAGTCACAATCGGAAAGGGCAAAGGAGACAATTGGTGGTGTGCTTTATTTCCGAAGGTGTGTTATCAACAAGAGGTAGTTACGGAAGAACCTGTGAAGTTTTGGACATGGGAATGGGTAAAAATGAAGTTTATTTAGAAGTTACCCACATTTCCACGAGGTGTTATCAACAGGGTGTGTATAACTACTCCTATAATCTAGTGGAAAGGAGAGAAATAGAATGAATACAAAAAGGTTAACTGTGGATAAAAATGTTGATAAAAAAGAAATTTATGCACAAGTTGTGGAAAAGTTAATATCAGGCGAAGTGGTAGCCTTCCCAACTGAAAC
>JBFGKX010000222.1:0-3660 GCA_041576455.1 Paenisporosarcina sp.
CGGAAGTGCGAGCTGGGAATCGGAGCTAGCAAAGAAAAAGCGTGATGCTTTCTCAAAAGAGAAGGCATCACGCTTTTCTGTTATTGTAATGAAATACTCGATTTCGTCCCAAAGATTTCGCCTCATACATGGCAGCATCAGCTGCAGCATACAACTCTTTAATGGTCGATCCATTATCTGGATAAGAACTCACACCGATAGACACGGAGATAGATACTTCGTGATTCTCCATCAGAATAAATGGTGTACGAGCCACACTAGATCGAATACGTTCACCTAAATCTAACCCAATGGCAGGAGGAGAGTTAGGGAACAATACGATAAACTGTTCGCCTCCATTACGCGTGATGTAACAATCTTCTAATACCAAAAGTTGTTTTAAACGTTCCCCTAGTTGTCTTAAGATTTCGTCCCCAACAGGATGCCCATTCACATCATTCACTTTCTTAAAATGGTCAATATCAATCGAAATCATGCAAAAAGGATTTCTAGAATGTGTGATGAAATCATGCGTTACTTGATAAAATTTTCGGTTATTATAAAGACCAGTCAAGTAATCCGTTTCAGACAACAATTCAATATCACGGATCTTTTTGAAGTGGTCATTTAGCTCGATTAATATATACAGCACTGTGAAGAATGCAACGAAGGAATAAATGACAAAATAAACAAGTTGCAAGTAATCTTTCGTCGAATGATACATGAGATAAGCAAGTAACATGGCGATTTGTGTGGTTGCATAAACAAAGTAAAGTGGTGCGTTTTTGAACGTTATTGGATATTTATAGCTGACGACTCCTATGATTAACCCAATGGAGATAATATTTAACCCTGCAAGTAGACCTGTCGTTGTAAAGCCATCCATCATCATCATACGTGCTAAACCAATAATGACTCCACTAATTATAGGGGCAATCGGACCGCCGAAAATACCTGCGAATAAAACCACAACATGTCTAGCATCAATAATCACTGTATCAGTAGATTGATAGGACGATTCCATCAAGACAAAACCAACTAAACCAGCAACAATACCAATTACAAAGGGGTGGGATTTTGGAAATGGAAATTGAATATTTTTTGAATAATTTAATGGCCAATAAGATAAGACAGCGAACGTAAACAATATGGAAAAATTAATTAATAAATCGAAAAGCATGACTATTCGCCTCCAATCATCCATTTCAAATAGTATAACATACCTAAGAATTAGATAGTTTTATTTTAACAGTAAATGACAAATGTACAAAGGTAAAATGGTTAATTGAAATGAAGTGGTAAAATGACATATAATAAAAAGGTTAACCTCGAAAAATAAAAGAGGGTAATCAAGGTTTTGGTGTTTTGTGGCATACATAATAATAGGAAGCGGGTGGACTTGTCATGAACAAACAAGTAAAAGTAAAGTTAAAAACGACCATCAGGCAACCGAATGAAGAACCGGAAATTTATGAATTGTGGGCAACTGGTACTTTTATTGAAAAAGGCGATTTTGCTTATTTAACATATGATGAAGTGCAAGAAGAAAAAAAGATTAAAACGACTGTTAAAATGGGAGAGACAGAAGCACTTATTTTACGTAGTGGTGGTGTCAATATGCGTCTGCCATTTCAAAAAAACACAGCCCAAACAGGCAGCTACGAAAGTGAATTTGGCGTATTAATGGTCATTACAACTACTAAAAATTTCGTGTTCCAAAAAAATGAACGAGATGGACATTTTATTGTTCAATATGATTTAAACGTGAGCGGGCAATCCGTTGGCGAATATACACTAGAATTTCATTACATGGAGGGGTCGCAATGAACGCAGTAGAACAAGTTCAACAAACCATTAAAGAAGCTATTCAACAAGCTATTTTAAGAGCACAATTAACCGACGCGGAAGCTATTCCCGCAATACACTTAGAGTCTCCACGAGATAAAGCAAATGGAGATTACGCAACGAATATCGCTATGCAATTGACAAAACTTGCGAAAAAACCACCACGTGCCATTGCAGAAGCCATTTTAGAAAACCTTGAAACAGCTGGGACGGTTATTGAAAAAATTGAAATTGCTGGACCTGGTTTTATCAACATTTCAATTTGTAAGGATTATTTAGCGGACGTAGCGAAAGCAGTCTTAGCACAAGGTGATAAATTTGGTCGTTCAAATGCTGGTGAAAATGAAAAAATTCAAGTGGAGTTCGTTTCAGCAAATCCAACAGGTGATTTGCACTTAGGTCATGCGCGTGGAGCCTCAGTTGGGGATTCTCTATGTAATGTCTTGGACTTCGCCGGCTATAACGTTTCGCGTGAATACTACATTAATGATGCAGGAAATCAGATTAACAATTTAGCACATTCACTAGAAGCTCGTTACAAGCAAGCTCTAGGTTTGGAAGCTGAAATGCCAGAAGATGGGTATCATGGTCAAGACATCATAGACATTGCGGGAGCAATGGCGACTGAGCATGGAGATGCATTGCTTCAAAAATCAGCTGAAGAGCGTTTTACATTTTTCCGTTCACACGGGTTAAAAGTAGAACTTGCAAAACTTCAACAAGATTTGGCCGATTTCCGTGTAAGTTTTGATGAATGGTATTCTGAAACTTCTTTATACGAAAATGGCAAGATTGAAGTGGCGCTAAACAAATTACGTGAAAATGGTCATGTGTATGAAGATGAAGGCGCAACATGGTTCCGTTCTACCACATTCGGGGATGATAAAGATCGAGTTCTCATAAAGAATGATGGATCTTTCACGTACTTAACGCCAGATGTCGCGTACCATGAAGATAAAATTTCACGCGGTTTTGATAAATTAATTAACATTTGGGGTGCTGATCACCACGGCTACATCCCGCGTATGAAAGCTGCCATTCAAGCTCTTGGATATGACCGCGAAACACTCGAAGTAAACATTATTCAAATGGTTCAATTGTACAAAGATGGCGAAAAAATGAAAATGAGCAAACGTACTGGTAAAGCTGTTACGATGCGTGAACTTGTTGAAGAAGTTGGCTTAGACGCAGTGCGATATTTCTTTGCCATGCGTTCGGGCGATTCGCACATGGATTTCGATTTAGATTTAGCTGTTTCACAATCTAATGAGAACCCTGTATACTACGCGCAATACGCACATGCACGAATTAGCTCAATTCTGCGCTCAGCTGAAGAGCAAGGGTTCAGTGCCTCAGAAGAGCAACTAACTCTACTACAAGCTGAAAGAGAAATTGATGTCTTGAAGAAAATGGGCGACTTCCCGCAAGTCGTAGCGGATGCAGCAAAACTCCGCTCGCCACACCGTATCGCAACTTACATCCAAGAACTTGCAGCAGCATTCCATAGCTTCTACAATGCTGAAAAAGTATTAGACGCTTCTAATGAAGACATGACGCGTGCACGTCTTGCACTCATTACCGCAGTCCGCACAACAATAGCTAATGCATTACGTTTGATTGGTGTAAGCGCACCTGAAAAAATGTAACTCCCATAATCGAAAGCCACTTCACAATCTAGGTGAAGTGGCTTTTTTGCTTGAGGTGGGGGGATTTAAATGGATGAATACGCGCTGTGCCGACAAATTTTATCATAGTCGTGATAAAGTACATTGTAGTTGCGATAACTGAGTTTGTTTTTGCTATAAAGCAAGCTGTTTTCGTTAAAAATACCCTTAC
>JBFGKX010000223.1:0-3641 GCA_041576455.1 Paenisporosarcina sp.
AAAAAGTGCTGGTGCCATCATTAACCATCCTTTTGGAGGCATTATGCGTAGTTTACTTGTAGCTGTATATGAATTGAATGCAGATGAAATTTATATAATTGGTCATTATGACTGTGGGATGAGTGCTATTCAACCTGATCAGATGTTACAAAAGATGATTGATAGAGGAATTTCTCAAGATACAATCAATATGTTGAACTATTCCGGTGTTGATTTAAACGAGTGGTTACGTGGATTTAATGATGTTGCTGAGAGTGTGAAGCATAGCGTTGACATGGTTCGCAATCATCCTTTAATGACCAAAGGGATTCCAGTCCATGGACTTGTTATTGATCCAGCAACTGGAAGACTAGACCTCATCGAGTCCTAGATAAAAAAGAGCCCTTATGGTCTCTCAGATTGTAGACAAAAGTGGTTCGGAATGCTCTTATTCCGAACCACTTTTCCTTTTTTCTTCAATGTGTAGCTATTTCTCTGTGTCGCAGACCTCTCCTATGATCTCGATGAATGGAATACTGTTTTGAAAGCATTGTGGACATCTCAAGCAATACTTTTTAGAAAGGAAAGGAATCTGAGCCACTCCCGGGAAAAACGGATGCCGAAAGCCCCGCAGACCTTTAGGTCGAGGAGATTGAGGCGTTCGTCCGCAGGAAAGGGCTCAGATTTCAAATGATTTGTCATATGTTAATTTTAAATGAAAAAAGACTGTAGACAAACTCAAAAATTATTGAGTTTGTCTACAGTCTGATGAGTCCTTATGGGCTCTTTTTTAGTGAATCAATGATTTTTTTCGACGATGTGACCACTGTTGATATTGGAAGCGAATAAAACATCCTACACAGAATCCGAGTATGGCTACAAATGCAGCTATACCTACCATGATTGTCGCTAAGTTAAATAATACTGACCAGTTCAAAATGTAACTAATAGTTGCCACCAGTAAAAAACCAACTGCTATCCATTGATTAAACTGCTGTTGCGAGTAATCTTCTTGAACATATTGATTAGCTGGCTTAGCCAAAAAACGTTTTACTATTGATAAAATGGGATGAAACCCCATAAATAAACTTAAAAGACCCGAGATTAAAGGAACCAGTAGAATCACTGCGGATTGCATAACAAGTGCAATGATTACAGATAGTACTACAGTCCATTGATTAGCTAAGACCAGAGGTTTGGGAATTGTTTTCATTTTTAATACCTACTATTCTTATTGGATTTGTAGTTATATTATATGTCGCCAAGAGAAAATTGTAAACACATCTGTTTTTTTCGCAATATTTCCCGGGAAATCGACAAAAAAAGGTTGGTTTCTCAATTGAGAAACCAACCATTCATCATTTTGCGCCATTTCCGCCAGGCGGCCTTTCCTTTTCAATAATCATTTTCCAATACAGCATACATATAATGATCTTCCCATTCACCATTTATAAATAGCAGTTGTCTTAGTAAGCCTTCTCTTTGCATTTTAGCCTTTTCCAACACTCGAATCGACCCAATATTTCGCGGAGATACGTATGCTTCTATTCGATGCAATCCGACAACTTCTATTCCATACTTCACAAGTAGTTGAACGGCTTCAGTAGCTATCCCTTTTCCAATATTCATTTCATCCATAGAATACCCAATAAATGCACTTGAAAATGGAAGTCTTCTAATGCTGTACATTGAAATATGACCTATTAGTTCTTGTGATTTTCGATCGTAAATACCAAAGCTATATTCACGTTGATTTTTCATATGATGCAGTGATTCTAAAATCTTTTCACGTTGTACAGCAATTGAAAAATATGCATCTTGATGTCTTGGCTCATAAATCGACCAATAAAAACGATTTTTCACAACTAAATTTGTTAAATCAGCAGCATCTACTTCATGTAAAGTTCTTAAAAAACACTTGTTGCCTTCAAGTAAAATCATCAAATCACCCTTTAGATGAAGTTAACACAAGAAACTCTTCCACGTCTTTAATACAAAGTCTAATTCCTTTTTCCCAGAAAGCATGCTGCGTGATGTCTTCTTCTAAGTGCTTCATTGCTAAATCTTCTACTGACATAATTGCAGTATCTTGTAATAAGGCAATGTATTTTTCTTCAAAGCTGCTACCTTCTTGGATTGCTTTGGCGTAGATGCTCAAACTAAATAAATAACCAAATGTATACGGGAAGTTGTAAAATGGCACACTTGTGATATAAAAATGTAGTTTTGACGCCCAAAAATGAGGATGAACGTCACCTAAGCTATCTCCAAATGCTTCACGTTGGGCTTCTTCCATCAATGTATTTAGACGACTGGCTGCAACAATTCCTTTTTTACGCTCCTCATAAAAACGAGTTTCAAACAAGAATCTAGCATGTATGTTCATAAAGAACGCCACGCTGCGTTGAATTTTATCTTCCAGTAAAGCTAACTTTTCCTCATCGCTTTTCGCCTCTTTTACCGCAGCATCCGCGACAATCATTTCTGCAAATGTTGACGCCGTTTCAGCTACACCCATTGCGTATTGACTATTCATCCAATGTATAGAACGAAGCGCATGCGTATGGAATGCATGCCCCAATTCATGAGCTAGCGTTGCAACATTTGACATCGTTCCACTATATGTCATAAATATACGAGATTGTTGAGACAATGGCATTTCTGTACAAAATCCACCAGGACGTTTATTCGGACGGTCTTCTGCTTCTATCCATTGGTCTTCAAATGCTTTGCGAGAGAATTGTTCAAGCTCTGATCCGAATTTCCCAAAGTGGTTCAAGATAAATTCAGCACCATCCTGATATGATATTTTTTGGGTAGATTCTGTTACTGGTGCGTCTAAGTCATACCAATGCATTGCATCGGCACCGACCAATTCAGACTTACGTTTTAAATACTGTACAAATGGTTGCTTATGAGCACTAATCGCTCCCCACATTGCATCTAACGTTTCTTGCTTCATGCGATTCATATGGAGTGGTTCCTTTAATACTGATTCCCACCCACGTTTTTTGTAAACAGCTAATCTAAAGCCAGCCATATGATTTAATGTTTTAGCAAAAAACTCTTCTTTTTCTGTCCATGCTTGTTCAAGTGCGTCAAATGATTCTTTACGAACAGTTGCATTTGAGTGGGAACTTAAATTGCTTGCTTGACCAACGGAAAATTCTTTTTCTTCTCCGTCAACAGTCACTCGAACTTTTATATCCCCTACTAATAAATCATATAATTGTCCCCACCCATGATAGCCATCTACACCTAGAGTGGTGATCATATCTTCTTCCTTTTCTGAAAGCAATTGTTGAGCTTCATTTCGCCATTCATTTAAGACAAAAGCAAACTCTTTTAATTGTGTGTCTTTCATTAATAAATCCCAGATATGATCATCAGTTTTAGATAACTGTTGCTGTACAATTAACATAGAAGAAGAAAAACGAGCACCTAATGAACCTATTTCACCTTGTAATAATTTCGCATGTTTATCGGTTGTATCTTGAGCTAAAAAGCAGCCAATAACAGCTCCGGCTTGCGTTAAATTTTCTGCTACTTGCTTCGTTTTTTCAATTAATAAAACAATGTTATTAGCTTCTGATGCACTTTGAGGTACATCAAATGTTGATAAAGTTTGTTCAAACTCATCTAATTTTATAGTTAATGTTTCC
>JBFGKX010000224.1:0-3619 GCA_041576455.1 Paenisporosarcina sp.
GCACGAACATTGCTCGTTGCTTCAAGTCCACCAATGATTGAAGCACGTGAACCCCAAATAGCGGCATCCATTTCCTGTGCACGGCGAGTTCCAAATTCCATAACGGTATCGGTTTTTACAATTTGTTTAATTCGACTTGCTTTCGTTGCAATTAACGTTTGGTAATTAACAATGTTTAATAGCGCAGTTTCAATCAGTTGAGCTTCCACGAGTGGCGCTTCAATGCGAATGATGGGTTCATTAGCAAAGACCAGCTCTCCTTCGACCATAGAATAGACATCGCCTGTAAATCGGACTTCGCGCAAATAATCAATAAAATCTTGTTTGTATTCAAGTTCGTTTTTTAAATAGGCAAGATCGCTATCTGAAAATTTAAAATCACGAAGGTAATCCAACACGCGTTCTAAACCTGCGAAGATTGCGTAGCCATTCCCAAAAGGAAGATTGCGAAAAAACAACTCAAACACCGCTTTACGATTATGTACACCGTCAGCCCAATAAGCTTCTGCCATATTAATTTGGTACAAATCCGTGTGTAACGCTAATCCATCATCTGCATATTTTGATGTCATCTAAACCCCTTCTTCCACAAACATAATTGTCATTAGTATACACCATTTACCCAAAAACTTTTCTTTCCTAACAAAAGCGCAAACCAATCATCGAATTGGTTTGCGCAATTTCCTTATGTACCCATTTTTCTGCGTGTGTTGCTGACTTTCTTCGTTTGTTGACTTTGCATTTTTTTCGTACCTTGCGTTGCATTTCCTTTAGCATTGTTATCTGTCGACAGGTTTTTCTTAGCTTCTAACTGCTTTTGCATGGCTTCTTTTAACGTCATTTTTTTCTTTGGTGCTTCTTGCTGGTTGGTATCCTTGTTTTCAGTCATGTGATAACCTCCTTCTATATCGGTAATTAATTAGACTAAGCTTCTCTTTATTATACTCGATTTTCGCTGATTACTGGAGCATTTCGAGCTAAATTTCCGAAATAACCATTTAAAACTCATTGTTCAAGTTCTAAAACAATCGGACAATGATCACTCCCTAAAACTTGTGAATGAATGGACGCACTCTTCAGCATGGTTCCGAGTCTTTCTGAAACGAGAAAGTAATCAATTCGCCAGCCAATGTTTCGTTCTCTAACTTTACTCATATACGACCACCAAGTAAAAGCATCGTCTTTTTCAGGATAAAAGTATCGATATGTATCAATAAATCCTTCACTTAGTAAAGCCGACATTTTCCCCCGCTCTTGTACAGTAAATCCTGAATTTCCTTTGTTAGATTTCGCGTTCTTTAAATCAATTTCTTGATGCGCCACATTCAAATCTCCACATAAAATAACAGGCTTCACTTGGTCTAACTGTGTTAGAAATGAGTTCATCTCATCTTCCCATTCTAAACGGTATGGCAATCTGGACAAATCGCGTTTCGCATTTGGGGTATAAACATTGACTAAATAGAACTTTTCGAACTCCAAAGTCAGAATCCGTCCTTCAGCTTCTTCATCAGCAACCCCTACTCCATATTTGACCGAAAGCGGTGATTCTCTTGTGAAGACAGCCGTTCCCGAATATCCCTTCTTTTCGGCATAATTCCAATATTGCTCATATCCTTCTAACGTCAAATCAATCTGACCTTCTTGTAACTTGGTCTCTTGCAGGCAAAATATATCTGCATCTACCTCTTCAAAATAAGTTAAAAACCCTTTCTTCACACATGCTCTTATGCCATTTACATTCCACGAAATGAGCTTCATTTATGAATAACTCCTTTTTTAAATAAATTGATTCGTCAACTATTTCATACACAAATTGCACTCTTCTTTTTAATCATGCTATAAAATTACGAACAGTTTTTTTGGACGTCGATATCCATGAAATAGTTTACGCTACCTAATAATAGGGTAAATTTTTACCTAATCCATTTCAACTTAAGTATAAAAACAGAATGTTACCCTATCCCAGAAATAAAGACATATACATATACACATGCTAACACGGATAAAGCTAAAACGGATTTCTGATTATTAATTATTAAAGCCTTTATTTATGAACTAAAAGTACTAGAAATCTTTATTTAAGGAGCTACAAACAAATGATGAATACGGACTTTTCAAAAATTTTTATAAATGGCGAATGGCAAAAAGGCAGTAGCGAGACATCCATGACGAATGTAAATCCATTTAATGGAGAGGAACTCGTTACCATCCAAGCCGCTACAAAAGAGGATTTAGACGCAGCTTACAAATCGGCTCGCCAAGCCCAATTGGAGTGGGCGAACGAACTTCCACAAAAGAAAAGAAGCGTGTTGGAAAAAGCCCTGTCAATCATGGAAGAAAACAAGAATTTTATCATCGAATGGCTAATGAAAGAAGCAGGTAGTACCTTTATTAAAGCAAACGGTGAGTTTGCTGCATCCATGAACATTATGAGAGAGTCGATTACTTACCCTTATCATATGGAAGGAAAGATTATGCCTTCGCAAACGTTAGGGAAAGAAAATCGAGTGTATCGCAATCCTCTAGGGGTTATTGGTATCATTAGTCCATGGAACTTCCCGTTTCACTTAGCGGTTCGCTCAATTGCTCCAGCGCTTGCAACAGGAAATGCAGTCGTTGTAAAACCTGCTACCGATACGCCCATAACTGGAGGATTAATTTTTGCTAGTATTTTTGAAGCGGCGGGATTACCAAAAGGATTACTTAACGTAGTGATTGGACGTGGTTCAGAAATAGGAGATGATATGGTTACTCACCCCACACCTCGACTGATTTCATTTACGGGATCAACGGATGTTGGGAGACATATCGGTGAACTTGCTGGCAAACAGTTAAAAAAAACCGCTCTTGAATTAGGTGGGAATAATGCATTTATTGTCCTTGAGGATGCCGACATTGACCAGGCCGTAAATTCAGCTTTATTCGGAAAGTTTTATCATCAAGGTCAAATATGCATGTCAATCAATCGAATATTCGTTCATCAAGACATTTATGAGATATTTGCAAAACAGTTTATAAAGCGAGCAGAACAAATCAAATTCGGAAATCCAACAGAGAAAGATACACTTGTAGGGCCTCTCATCAATCGAGAACAAGTAGACCGTATATTAAAAGAAATCGAAGCAACAGTTAAACAAGGTGCTAAGTTACGATTAGGTGGCAAAGCCCATAAAAACATTTTAGAACCAACAGTCTTAACAGGTGTGACAAATACAATGCCACTCGCAAAAAATGAAATATTTGGACCCGTTGCCATCATTATCCCTTTTGATAATGATGAAGATGCAATTGATATGGCTAATGCACATCCATATGGATTAAGCGGAGCAGTCCATTCTTCTAATATTGAACGGGCAACGTTAGTAGCTCATCAAATTGAGACGGGAATGATTCATGTAAATGACCAGCCTGTAAATGATGAAGCTCACATGCCGTTTGGCGGAGAAAAAGCTTCTGGAAATGGGCGTTTTAATGGGGAATGGGCGCTTGAAGAATTTACAACATTAAAGTGGCTTTCCGTACAACATAAACCCCGTAATTACGGGAAGTTAATCCACGAGTTAAAATAAAATGGCACTTTTAAACCCCAACCTTTAAACACAAAGATTGGGGTTTA
>JBFGKX010000225.1:0-3613 GCA_041576455.1 Paenisporosarcina sp.
TAAAGCCGAATTCAAAACAGGAGGGAATGCAAATATGTATTTACGTTCATTTTTTGATGAAAAATTAGCTCAATATTCTTACTTGATTGGTTGTCAGAGAACTGGTGAAGCTATTGTGGTAGATCCACCTCGTGATTCTTCAAATGTGATTCAAGCTGCTAAAAAAGAAGGCTTGAACATTACAGCAGCAACAGAAACTCATATTCACGCTGACTTTGTCTCAGGCACACGCCAATTGGCACATGATTTAGGCGTAAAATTGTATTTGTCTGACGAAGGTGATGCAGATTGGAAATATCAATTTACAGATGGCCTACAAGTAGAGATGTTAAAAGACGGTTCAACATTTTCAATAGGAAATATTGATTTTGACGTGTTGCATACTCCAGGTCATACTCCAGAAAGTATCTCATTTGTATTAACAGATCGTGGAGGTGGTGCTTCTACGCCAATGGGAATTTTTACAGGTGATTTCGTCTTCGTAGGAGATGTTGGTCGTCCAGACTTGCTTGAAAAAGCAGCTGGGATTGCCGAAACAGCAGATCAAGGTGCACGAGCAATGTTTAAGTCTATCCAACGCTTTAAACAACTGCCAGACTATATGATGGTATGGCCTGGGCATGGTGCAGGATCGGCATGTGGAAAATCACTTGGCGCAGTTCCATCTACAACAGTCGGTTATGAGAAACAATTTAACTGGGCAATGAAAGAAGAGAATGAAGAAGCATTTGTTAAAGAACTATTAAAAGATCAACCAGAAGCACCTGCTTATTTTGCCGAAATGAAAAAAGTAAATAAACTGGGTCCTTCTATTTTGATAGATAAAGAAATACCAACTATTACAACGAAAACCGAGTTTACCAATGAGTTACAAAATGACAAAACATTTGTATTAGACACACGTCCAGCGACCGTTGTTGAAAATACACTTGTACCAGGTGCGATTAACATTCCGTTTAATAAAGCATTCACAAACTGGGCTGGTTGGTTAATTCAGTATGACGAACAAATTGTCATTATTGCAGAAGAAGACATACGTGAAGATGTACTAGATTCGTTAAAGTCAATTCACTTAGATCATGTAAAAGCATTCGTCAATCCAAATCTGTTAAATCAAATGGATTTAACATCGTATGAAACAATTACTGTCGAAGAGTTCAAAAAACAAATGCCAGAAGGTTACGTAATGGATGTGCGTAACGATTCTGAGTGGAAAGATGGACATCTAGAAAAAGCTCATCACCACTTCTTAGGCAAACTTCGCGATGTTGACTTGGCAACGAACACACCAGTACTTATGCATTGTCAAGGTGGAGCTCGTTCTGCAATTGGTGCGAGTGTACTCAAATCTTTAGGGTTTACAAATGTTAAACATATGGCTGGCGGATATGCTGCTTATCATAAAGCAAAATAATAGGGGGAATTATAAATGAAACCAGAAATTACGGTATATTCAACAAATACGTGTCCTTACTGCGACATGATGAAGAGTTTTTTGCAACAAAATCAAATCGAGTTTACAGAAGTCAATGTACAAGCAGACGCTGCAGCAGCACAAAAATTAGTTGAAACAACCGGTCAAATGGGTGTTCCACAAACAAATATTAATGGTCAATGGGTTTTAGGATTTGATCCTGAGCGTGTAATGGAGCTTGTAAAAGCATAAAAATGTGGGCACACCGCCCTCTTTTTAGATATGAGGAGCGAAGAACAATGGACTATTCAAAGCAGTTATCGAACCGATTAAATCGAATAGATGGACAACTTCATGGTGTTATTAAGATGATTGATGATTCACGAGAATGTACAGATGTTGTTACACAATTGAGTGCAATTAAAGGTGCACTTGATCGTGCCATTGGCTTAATCGTCAGTGAAAACTTAGAACAGTGTGTGCGTAAAAGTATTGCAGAAGGTCAATCTTCTGACACGCATGTAAAGCAAGCTGTTCAATTACTTATGAAAAGTAGATAGGAGAGATTTATATGGAATGGATATTTATCGCAATCGTTGTAGCATTTGTCGTTTGGAGAATGAAACCGGCTAAAGGGGTTAAAACAATCTCAACATCAGAGCTAAAAGAAAAATTGGCCGATAAATCGACACAATTTGTAGATGTTCGAACTGCAGGAGAATATAAAGGAAGACATATCTCACAATTTCAAAACATCTCGCTGGATACACTTCCGTCTAAGTTGGATAAATTAGACCCTTCAAAAGAGACGATCGTGATTTGTCAAAGTGGAATGAGAAGTTCTCGAGCTGCAGGGATTTTAAAGAAAGCCGGCTTTTCGAACGTCGTGAATGTTCGCGGCGGCATGAGTCAATGGCAATAAAAGGATGGACTATTCCATTGGGTTAATTGTTGTTTTATTTTCCATTGGATTCTTAGGTTCATTCATTTCTGGGATGGTTGGCATTGGAGGCGCAATTATAAATTATCCAATGCTCCTGTTTATTCCTGCTTTATTTGGTTTTATGTCATTTAGCGCTCATGAAGTTTCAGGAATTAGTGCGGTACAAGTGCTTTTTGCTACGGTGAGTGCAGTTTGGATGTATCGAAATAGCGGCTACTTAAATAAACGACTTATTATCTACATGGGGAGCGCAATTTTGATTGGGAGCTTGATAGGTGGTTTCGGCTCATCTCAATTGTCGGAGCTAACTATAAATTTCATTTATGGCGTGCTCGCGTTAATCGCTGCGGTTATGATGTTTATTCCTACTGGAAATAATGATGAAGTGCCCATGGATGAATTGCAATATTCAATTGTCCTTGCAACCATTCTTGCGTTTATTGTGGGCATTTTAGCGGGAGTTGTTGGTGCAGGAGGGGCCTTTTTACTGGTCCCAATAATGCTCGTTGTCTTACGTTTACCCACTCGAATGACGATTGCGACTTCATTAGCGGTGACGTTAATTTCTTCGATTGGTTCGGTAGCCGGGAAACTTGCGACGGATCAAGTATTACTTTATCCATCAATAATTGTCGTAATAGCAAGTCTAATTGCCGCTCCACTTGGTGCAAAACTTGGGCAAAAAGTAAATCAAAAAGCACTAAAATGGTTGTTGGCCATCTTAATTTCAGGGACGGCCATTAAAATTTGGTATGATTTAATAATTCAACTGTCTATTTAATTTAAAAGGTTTTCGAATAACTCGAGTGAGAGTAATTTATATGTACAATCAGTGTTATAGTCAATTGATTAAATTAAGCGACGGCTCTTAGCCGTCGCTTTTGCTGTTTAGCGAGTAATTTAGGTGAGATAAGTAATTTTGTACAACCTGGCGAGGCACTTTGTCAACCTGCACCGTGATTCTGTCAACCTGGAGAAAGATTCAATCATAGTAAATAGAACTAATTAAGCGACGGATCCTAGCCGTCGCTTTTGCGGTTTAGCGAGTAATTTGGGTGAGATAAGTTATTTTGTACAACCTGCACCGTAATTTTGTCAACCTGGCGATGTACTTTGTCAACCTGCACCGTGATTCTGTCAACCTGGAGAAGGATTCAATCATAGTAAATAGAACTAATTAAGCGACGGCTCCTAGCCGTCGCTTTTGCTGTTTAGCGAGTAATTTAGGTAAGATAAGTTATTTTGTACAACCTGCA
>JBFGKX010000226.1:0-3611 GCA_041576455.1 Paenisporosarcina sp.
AGGAGGCTTGCGTTTCGTCCGCGGAAAGCGAAAGAAATAGCCGACCATAATCTTTTTGTAAAGCATGCAAAAGATAAGAATAAGAATTTTTTCCTTTTAGATTAATTTATATTCTTTTGTCATCAAGCTAAGTTCGTCCGATTATTCGGACGAACTTTTTTTGTTTATACAAGGTCAAAAAGGGTATAATGGAAACTGTGAAGGAAAACAACTTATTCTCATAAGTTGAAAATTTGAAAGGAATGATTTTTTATCCAATCAGTAGATTTTACCTACACAGAACGAATGGACCAAGCATTTAGAAGCGCTCACGGAGTTGGTTTAATTGATTATCAACTAAGCCCAGACCTTCGATTACAAGTCGAAATGAAAAGAGAGCGAGACCATGAACTTGGACAACAAGTAGCTGCACAATTAGAGCGTCAAGCACATCGAGAATCATAATTCAACTTTAGGAAGTCAGTGAGCGTACGCTCACTGACTTTTTTTCTAATGGACAATGAAATCGATTCTCAATTAGGGGTGCTTTATTGAAAATGACAATTCTTAAATGAATGTTATAAATAAATACCTAAAGTTATAAGGATTTTCAAGAGTATTAGCTATTTTCAAGAGTTTATTGAGTCCGTCTAAAAGATTTGCATGCGTCACATAATTCGGTTAAGATTAGAATGATAATAAATTAAGAATGGGATTTTCCGTTCATTTATACATTATGGAGGTAATTAAATGTCGACTTTAGTAATTCAAGATCTTCACGTTGCCATAGATGGTAAGGAGATTCTTAAGGGTTTAAACCTTACAATCAATACAAACGAAATCCACGCAATCATGGGACCAAATGGTACAGGTAAATCAACATTAGCTTCTGCAATCATGGGTCATCCTAAATATGAAGTCACTTCAGGGTCAATCACTTTAGATGGTGAAGATGTGTTGGAAATGGAAGTAAACGAGCGTGCACAAGCAGGTCTCTTCCTAGCTATGCAGTATCCTAGCGAAATTACAGGTGTCACAAATGCTGACTTCTTACGTTCAGCAATTAACTCTCGTCGTGAAGAAGGCGATGAAATTTCAATTATGAAATTCATTCGTGAACTTGATTCGAAAATGGAGTACCTTGAAATGGATCAAGAAATGGCACAACGCTACTTGAATGAAGGGTTCTCAGGTGGAGAAAAGAAACGTAACGAAATTCTTCAATTAATGATGCTTCAACCTAAATTTGCAATTCTAGATGAAATTGATTCTGGTCTTGATATTGATGCATTAAAAGTAGTATCAAACGGAATTAACAAAATGCGTGGAGAAGGTTTTGGTTGTTTAATCATTACTCACTACCAACGTTTGCTAAACTACATTACACCTGACCATGTACATGTGATGATGCAAGGACGCGTAGTAAAATCTGGCGGTGCTGAACTTGCTCACAAATTAGAAGCACAAGGGTACGATTGGATTAAAGATGAATTAGGAATTAAAGACGAGACTGTAGGTCAAGAAGCGTAAGGAAAGGAGACATACACATGACGGTTGAAACAAAATTGGCATTAACCGAACAAGAGGTACGCTCCTATTCAACGGTAAATCAAGAACCTTCTTGGTTTGCTGAATATCGTGTACAAGCCTTGCAAGCGGCAGAAAACTTGCCTATGCCAACACCAGACAAAACAAAAATAGATAAGTGGAATTTCACGAACTTCCCAGTTCACACAGTTGAAAGCAAACCATTTGCTTCCCTTTCTGAACTTCCAGAAGAAGTGAAAGCCATTGTGAATGAAAATCAAAAAAGCGTATATATTCAACGCAATAATACACCTGCTTTTTTACAAGTATCGGATGAGCTAACGGCGCAAGGTGTGGTATTTACAGATATTTTCACAGCAGTTCGCGACCATGGTGAGCTTGTTCAAAAATACTTCATGACGAATGGTGTGAAGACGGACGAGCACAAACTTGCGAGTTTACATGCAGCTTTACTAAATGGTGGCGTATTTGTATATGTGCCAAAAAATGTTGAAGTTACAGAACCGATTCAAGTTGTTTTCTTGCACGACGACGCTCAAGCCTCTCTGTTTAACCACACGATTGTTGTGGCTGATGCAAATAGCTCAGTAACATATGTAGAAAACTACTTATCAACTGCTCCAGAAGCTAACGGACTTGTGAACATTGTTTCAGAAGTATTTGCTGAGGACAATGCACGTGTTACTTATGGTGCGGTAGATGTATTAGCTAAAGGATTTACGACTTATGTGAACCGACGTGGAGTTGCAAATCGTAATGCTCGAATTGAATGGGCATTAGGAATGATGAATGACAGCGATACAATTTCAGAAAATGTGACTCACTTAGTAGGTGATGGTTCTTACGGAGATACTAAAATGGTTGTCGTTGGACGTGGGAAGCAAAAGCAAAACTTCACGACTAAAATTATTCACTGGGGGAAACACTCAGAAGGATATATTTTGAAACATGGAGTTATGAAAGATGAAGCTTCATCTATCTTCAATGGCATTGGGAAAATCGAACATGGTGCAACTAAATCTAACGCTGTGCAAGAGTCTCGCGTATTGATGTTAAATGAAAAAGCCCGTGGCGATGCAAACCCAATTTTGTTAATCGATGAAGATGACGTAACGGCAGGACATGCGGCTTCTGTAGGTCGTGTAGATCCTCTACAACTTTATTATTTAATGAGCCGAGGAATTTCTAAACATAATGCAGAACGATTAGTTATTCATGGTTTCCTTGCACCAGTTGTGAATGTATTGCCAATTGATGGCGTTAAAAAGCAGCTGACGGAGGTTATTGAAAGGAAAGTGCGCTAATGATCAGTAAAGACATTCGAAGCTATTTTCCAGTATTAAATCAAGAAGTGAACGGTCACCCGCTTGTGTATCTTGATAGTGCGGCGACGTCCCAAAAACCAGTACAAGTCATCGAAGCATTAAGAAAGTACTATGAGTTCGATAATTCGAATGTTCATCGTGGTGTTCACACACTTGGTAACCGTGCCACTGAAAGTTACGAAGGCGCGCGTGAGAAAGTGCGTAACTTTATTTCAGCAAAGTCTACCCAAGAGATTATTTTCATGCGTGGAACTACTACTGCTATTAATACTGTTGCTCAAAGTTATGGTGAGGCAAATGTACAAGAAGGCGATGAAATCGTCATTACGTATATGGAACATCATTCGAATATTATTCCTTGGCAACAGCTTGCAAAAGAAAAAGGCGCGGTATTGAAGTATGTAGATTTAGAAGAAGACGGAACATTGTCTTTGGAAAAAGTTCGTGCCACAATTTCTGAACGTACAAAAATTGTGTCAATTATGTATGTGTCGAACGTTCTTGGGACAATGAATCCAATCAAAGAAATTACACAAATCGCCCATGATAATGGAGCGATAATGGTAGTAGATGGCGCTCAAGCAGCACCTCATTTACGAATTGATGTTCAAGACTTGGATTGTGATTTCTTCGCATTTTCTGGTCATAAAATGTGTGGTCCTACTGGGATTGGCGTTTTATATGGCAAGAAAGAGTTGCTCGAGCAAATGGAGCCTGTTGAATTCGGTGGGGAGATGATTGACTTTGTTGGATTGTATG
>JBFGKX010000227.1:0-3607 GCA_041576455.1 Paenisporosarcina sp.
CAGCATGATGAGCTACAGCCAGTTTATGATAGCCTTTTTGTTTCATTACTTGTTCAAAAAAGTGATAACGTTCACGTCGACAAATATCCTGCAGGTTTCCACTTTCCTCATCAAGAAGTTCTTGTATCTCAAGTGTTTTGCGATAAAACTGGATGTTCCAATTGCGACAAACTTTCTCTACAAACCGTTCATCTTCGTCGGATTCATCACCTCTTAACCCATGATTAGCATGAATACACCCTATATGTATACCCAACTTGTCTTTTTGCTGATTTAAAACAGCGAGGAGCGCAATTGAATCTGCGCCCCCAGAACATGCGACAAGAAGTCGATCTCCTTCGTTTATTAACTGGTGCTGCTGATTATACTTCATAAACTCTTTACAGAAGTCCAACCCCTTGTCACCTCCTTGCTTTTGTTATTATTTTATCATTCTTTCCCGGGAAATATTTCGATTAGATGGTGAAAATAGTGACCATTCTGGGACGGCGTGCTGCACTTTCACAACAATCAATGTTCGATCATCATCAGCTGCAGGATATTTACGACTAAATTCTGCCGCCAAAACTTCAGCAAGTGTGGCAGTTGGAGTTGATTCATACTTTCGCATTAAACGAATGAGCTCATTTTCTTGATCTTCTAATGAATAATCTGGCGAGAACATTCCGTCGGATAACATGACTAAAATATCACCATCTTTTACAATTCGTTCTTCTGCATCTACAGACATTGTTGGCAAGAAGCCTATTGGCACGCTTTGACTATCAATTTTCACACTGTTTTTCCCTCTGAGTAAATAAGTAGACATGCTTCCCGCTTTAAAAGACCACAGTTTGCCTTGTTGTAAATCCAGTAACGCCAAGTCCACCGTTGCGTACAAATCAGAATGGTGTTTTAGAGACATGACGTAATGCAATGTATGCATCGCCGTTTCAGGATTCATTTGGTGTTGTAAACATTCGCGTAACAACCTTATCACTTTTCTACTTTCATGGTAAGCTTCCATATTTTGACCCATACCATCTGATAATACGAAAGCAACCAGTCCACTATGCAAAGGTATGACACTATGTGCATCACCGGAATAGACTGTATTCTGACAAGACCTTGTGAAAACACCGTAATCATACGTAAACCGGACAGCCGATTGGAATGTAATTTGAATATGAGCAAATGGATCTTGAATTTCAGAAGTACGACTAATTTCGAATGGCTCATCATATAATTCATGAAGAATTGGGTTAATCAGCCGCTCTCCAATCATTTGATTCGTTTCCCATTCTGCTTGTTTAATTGGCAAACAGCAAACAATTTTCCGTGCTCCAGGTTCTTCTGAGAGCATATCAATTTGAAAATGGGCGATTTTAGCCTCATCAAGCCGCCTTGAAATTCTCTCTTCTTCTGATTCATGGTTCGCTTCATTTAATTGAAGATCCGCCATTAACTCACTAACATGCTGACTCATGTCACGTAATTGATAGGCAAGCATTTTCTTGCCATGTGCGTAGTGTCCTGCGAGTTTGTTGTTAGCATATTCCTCTTCAAGCGCATCAATTAGCCCACTTGAACGAACGCACTTTTCTTGAATTCGATCATTTAATCGATAACGGACGCCCGACTTTGTATAGCCTCTCATCTCTTTCCATTCGTCTACAACTGGATACATGCCTTGTCCTTGTGCATCCCAACATTTTGCCTGTCTAAAACAAGATCCACATACGGAATAGGTAACTGCTTCATTGGTAGAAGCGATTTCTTTTTGTGTTGGAAAGCGATCATTCACAAGTTGTGTAATAAATTCAACGAACTGCTGAAAATCATGTAATTGTGTATTTACTTTATCCGTTAACCATTGTTGACGCCTGAATAGTACGGACGAAGATTTTGGAAACAATTGATTCTGAGCATAATTTACCCAAGATGGTGGCAATACAAAGAAGAACGTCATTGCACATGCAAGTGAAGCAAAATAAACTTTATCTAGCGGGAGGGATGTATCGTATACCATGAAGAACAAGGCAGATCCAAGAGACCCAATCGCAATCCAAATTCGACCTTTTGTTTGAAAGAGTCCTGCGCATAAGCCTGATAAAGCATAAACTGCAATCATGCCACTATAGGATAATTGAGACAAACTAAGGATGGTCCCCATAATTGTGGCAACAGCCGTACCTATGAATATCCCTCCTACACTTACAGATCCAAATATCACTAAATGAACGAGTACAAGCGGAATTGAAATTAGACCAAATAACAATCCACTCATCCCCGTTAACATTAAAGCACTTACCATTACAGCTGCCCCAATGCGTTCGAATGTCCATTTCGCAGTCGTTAATACATGCATCGGCACAAATAATTGAAACAAAAAGACCGTCATGATAGCAGACAATATACTCTCATATAAAATTAATAAAGAAATGGATAAAGGAATTTCTCCTCCATAAGATACCCACTGCCACCCGACTTGGACAAGTAAAATCACCATAGCGACCTGCAAAGGGATAAACTTCTTATTTTTGAGAAGTTGACTTATGACTTGGTAAGCACCTAGTTGCAACACATGAAGGATGGTTTGACCAATTCCGAGTGTAATACTGCCACTTAGCCCACCAATCCATACAAATGGTAAATAACGTGGATACCTCCTGGCGACAATCGCCCATATAGGTAGAAAGAATGGAACTGCCGCTTCAAATAACACCGCTTTTGATAAGAAAAATGAAAAAAATAAAATTAGAACAGATAGTGTGATTTTTAATTTTTTCTTCTTTATTAGCAGAATCCACTTGTTCCAAACGGGTATTTTCTTCACACCATCAGTTGTCCATGACTTCATGAAACCAATCCCTTCCTTACGATGGTTTTCATTATAAAAGAAGGTTTGATTAAAGTTTGTCTCTTTATGACAGCCCCTATAAAAAACATTTCGACTAAATATCGGAAGAACCGTGATAATTTTTTAAAAGATTGCTTGACACTCCATTTGTTCGATTGTATTATTAAAAATGTTCTTTAATAACGGCGGCCTAGCTCAGCTGGCTAGAGCGTACGGTTCATACCCGTGAGGTCGGGGGTTCGATCCCCTCGGCCGCCATATCAGAAAACTAAAAAGTGCCAATTTAACCCGACATCAACGCTTCAATAACGATTTGGAAACTAATTTCCTCATCGACTCTGAAGCTTATGATGCGGGTTGGCGCTTGTTTATAGACATTTTGATTAACTTCATGTTTGTTCTATTCAGGCCCCTTGGTCAAGCGGTTAAGACACCGCCCTTTCACGGCGGTAACACGGGTTCGAATCCCGTAGGGGTCATCATAAACACCCACAAGAGACGATTGTTCTCTTGTGGGTGTTTTTTTAAGTATTTTTATTAACTAGATTTTTGAAAAATTCCTCTATTTCCCTCGAAGACGCTCAGAATATTGTCTATATTGCTTGGAATATACGGATAAATAATGCGTAATCGACAAAACGTTTTTCCCTATAAATAAGCATTCCCTACATAATTGAACATCTAAACAATAAAAAAACATCTCTGCATGTAAACAGAGATGTTGTATATAACACTTTTTCTACGATTAAAACAGCCAGCAATTTATCC
>JBFGKX010000228.1:0-3595 GCA_041576455.1 Paenisporosarcina sp.
CACGACTTTAGCAATATACATTGGATTAGCATCCATATCCTCTACTCGTAACTTCAATACACCTGCAGCTTCTTCGTTAGACGCTGTGACTGCAATTGAAGGATATTTCATGTCTTCTGAAAGAATCGCCCCGACTTCATAAGCCACACCTAACATGCTCATTGCATCTGCTCGGTTTGGTGTTAATCCCAGTTCGAGGATAGTGTCATGCAAACCAAGTACTTCAAGCGCATCGACTCCTGCTTGCGTATTTTCAGGCAATACATAAATTCCTTCAGCATAGGCTTTAGGGACAAGTTTCCCTTCAATGGCTAATTCTTGAAGCGAACAAATCATTCCGTTTGACGCCTCACCGCGTAATTTTGCTTTTTTAATTTTCATCCCACCAGGTAAAATAGCTCCCGGGCGTGCAACAATAACTTTTTGTCCTTCAGCAACATTTGGAGCTCCACAAATAATTTGTGTGACTTCTTCTCCCACATCAACTTGGCAAATAGATAATTTATCCGCTTCAGGATGTTTGACACATTCTAAAACATGACCAACCACTACATTGGTCATCCCATGTGAACGATCGATAACAGCATCAACTTCGATACCAGAGCGTGTAATTTTTTCAGCGAGTTCAGCCGGAGCTAACCCTTTTGTATCAATATAATCAGCTAACCATTTTGTCGAAACGAGCATGTGATCTCCTCCTTACACTTCAGTTCGGTGAAATTGCGAAACAAATCGCACGTCATTTGTATAGAAATGACGAATGTCTTCCACTCCATATTTCAACATCGCAATTCGTTCTGGTCCCATTCCAAAAGCAAATCCAGTCAGACGTTTTGAATCGTAGCCCGCCATCTCTAAGACGTTTGGATGCACCATTCCTGCACCTAAAATTTCAATCCATCCTGTTTTTTTACACACATTACAGCCATCTCCACCACATTTAAAGCAAGAAATGTCCATTTCAACAGAAGGCTCCGTAAATGGGAAGAAACTTGGACGCAAACGAATTTCACGATCGTCGCCGAACATTTTCTTCGCAAAAACCGATAATGTCCCTTTTAAGTCACTCATGCGAATGTTCTCACCGATCACAAGACCTTCAATTTGCGTGAATTGGTGTGAATGTGTAGCGTCATCGTTATCACGTCGATACACTTTACCAGGGCAAATAATTTTGATTGGTTCTCCACCTTTAGCTTCCATCGTGCGTGCTTGCACTGGAGATGTATGTGTTCGTAGTAAAACATCTTCAGATATGTAAAATGAATCTTGCATATCACGAGCTGGATGCCCTTTAGGTAAATTCAACGCTTCAAAGTTGTAATAATCTTTTTCAACTTCAGGTCCTTCAGCAATTTCATATCCCATGCTTAAGAATAAGTCTTCGATTTCTTCAACAATGCGTGTTAATGGATGATGATTTCCTGTTTTCGCAGGACGACCTGGTAAGGTAACATCAATCGATTCATTTTCAAGTTGCTGTTGAATGGCAGCGTCTTCTAATACAACAAGACGTTCATCAAGAACTGCTGTTACTTCTTCCCGAACTACGTTTACGAGCGCTCCCATTTTCGGACGTTCTTCAGCAGGAAGTTTCCCCATGCCTTTTAGCAAATCTGTAATCGGTCCTTTTTTCCCTAAATACGCAACACGTACATCTTGTAGTTCTTTTACGGTTGAAGCATTTTTTATTTTGCCAATAGCTTCTTCTTTCAATTGTTGTAATTGATCTTCCATTTGTACATCCTCCTTCCAAATCTAGAAAAGCGCAAAGCACCGCTTCATCCCGACTCCGCCAATCGAATAAACGAATTGCAATTTTTTGCATGCCTGTGCGATGCGGAAGTACGAGTAGGTGCTGGAGCTAGAAACTCTTATTTCCTGCCCCTAGTTATCACTTGCCTTATTCTTATCTGTTTCCCGAATAAAAAAACCCCGCCCCTAAAAAAGGGACGAGGAACTATTTCGCGGTACCACCCTGATTACTACGCTGACAATCCAGACGTAATCACTTCATTCACTTAACGGCTCTTCACCGGCACGTCTTTACAGTAAATACTGGTCCTGACGGCAGCTAACGGGGTGAACTTCGATGAATCTTTTAGATTTGCACTTTCAGTCTAGATGCAAACTCCCTAATTAAAAGAGCTTCATGTACTCTTCCCGATCACAGCTTTTATCGTATTAAATTACCATTTTATTATACGCGGGATTTACGATTTCATCAAGATTCAATTTCAATGGGCGTTAATGTATAAAGCAAGATTCCTGTTGCGACAGCCACGTTAAGTGATTCAGCTTGACCTATTAAAGGAATTTTCAAATTCATATCCGTCAACTGAAGAAGTTCAGGGGACAATCCACTTCCTTCATTGCCCATAATCAATGCAAATTGATCCTGTGGATGTACATGATTGTACGTAATGGAATCATCCAATGACGTCCCATATACAGGAATATCTTGTTCCTTACATAGTTGAACCCATTGTGCTAAATTTCCTTTTACAATAGGAATGTGAAAATGAGAACCTTGACCTGAACGAACAGTTTTCGGATTATAAGCATCCGCAGATCCTTTGCCAAGGATAACCGCATCTAGACCCGCGGCATCTGCTGTCCGAATCATTGTGCCAACATTTCCTGGATCTTGAACAGCATCAATTAACAGAACCTTTTTCCAAGATTGCTGTTTTTCAATTGGAGAAATTGATTGGCGACAATGTGCATAAATCCCCTGTGAATGCTCAGTTTCAGCGATTTCTTTTGCGATTTCCATTGTTACTTCAATGATTTCAATATCGTCGATTTGCCACCCGTTTGGAATGGTCATCCCTTCTCTAACAACAAGTGCCAATACGGATGTTTTATGTTTCAATGCTTCTTCAACCAAATGGAAACCTTCAACTAGGAATTCTCCAGACTTATCGCGTTCTTTGCGTACGGAGACAAGCTTTTTCCAATGTTTCACTTGTGCATTTTGTGCTGATTCAATTCGTCTCATTTCTAGTTGTACCGCCTTTTTCTTTTAAGTGTATCAAATTCATGTATAAGTGGCGAGAGCAGCGGACAAAATGTATTTTGAGGAGGAGAGATCATGAACTTTCAAATTCGAGATGCGATTACAGCTAACATGGTTGGTAACAATGCTTCACAAATTCGCGAGGTCGTGGAAGATGCAATTAAACGCGGCGAAGAACATTTACTCCCAGGACTCGGTGTGTTTTTTGAAAATTGGTGGAAAACTGCAGCAGAACCTGAAAAAGAATCCGTTTTGAAGAACTTAGAACAATCTTTTCAAGCATAAAAAAAGTCTCCGACCAATTCGGAGACTTTTTTCTTTCAATCACCCTTACTTAGAAGATGAAACTTTGTGCCTTTACCATAGAGAATAGACAGACGTCTTTAAAAGATAAATTCTTTACACCAATAATCAAATTGACATGAAAATCAAACATGAATTTTTATCGTTAAGATAGGATAGATGCCAGAATGGCTTTTTGTGCATGTAAGCGATTCTCCGCTTGGTCAAACACTGCCGAATGTGGTCCATCGATAATTGACGTTGCTACTTCTTCTTCACGATGTGCAGGCAAAC
>JBFGKX010000229.1:0-3588 GCA_041576455.1 Paenisporosarcina sp.
ATGAATGTACTTGTACTTGCTAGTTTACTAATTAGTTTACTAATACCTTCCGCTGTCAAAGCAGAAGATGGGCAATATTACATACTTACCGAAGACCTGCAGAAAATGACTTCGTTTATGAATAAAGAAGAAATGAACATACTAAATTCCTTTTCACTTTTCTCAACAATTCAAGCCTCATTATCCGAAACAGAGATAAACAAACTTCGAAAGTTTGAACCGTCTATAACAATACAACAAGACAAAGAGTATAAAGTAGCGGTAGACACGGTAAGAGACTCGCTTACCAAAATAAATGCACAACCTCAATATACTTCACCATACACAGGAAAGAATGTGAAAGTCGGCATTTTAGACTCAGGTATTGATACAGAGCATCGAGACTTAAAAGTCGTCAATGGCTTTTGTTCGTTAGCGCCTGATTGTTCAACAGGTGTCCCTTACGATGACAATAACGGACATGGCACACATGTAGCTGGAGTAATTGCAGCTCTAGCTAATGGGACAGGCTTAGTAGGGATTGCACCTAATGTTGACTTGTATAGCATCAAAGTGTTAAACGACTTAGGGGCAGGGACGACCAGTAGTATCGTCCAAGGAATCGAATGGGCAATTAACCAAAAATTAGACATTATTAATTTAAGTATCACTTCCACAACAGACGATCCATTAATTAAGAAAGCCTTAGAAGTAGCATATGCTAAGGGACTTATGATTGTAGGAGCTGCGGGGAATCAAGGAAAAGATACAAGTGATACGGTAACTTACCCAGCAAAATACGATTCTGTCATTGCCGTAGGTGCTGTTAATGAGGACTTAACGTCGTTTAAGTTAAGTTCACAAGGGCCTAAAGTTGAAATTGTTGCCCCGGGTGCATCGATATTCAGCACATATCCATCGGAATGGGATTTTGTAGACGGAAAGCAAGATGGGTACAGAACGCTGTCAGGTACATCGATGTCTTCACCGCATGTAGCAGGTGTTTTGGCATTATTAAAAGAACGTTTTCCAGCGATGACGAATGTCGAAATACGAAATCTATTAAATGGAATGACAAAAGACTTGGGGGAAGTTGGTCGCGATGCGATTTTCGGAACAGGGCTTTTACAATATTTAAAACTTATTCCTGGTGCACCTGAAATTTTGAAGAAGACGAGCTCAGGTAAAGTAGACATATCACTTAAAACACCAAATGACAATGTATCGATCTGGAGAAATGGCATGATTGTACCTCAAGTCAATGGTTCTTGGTCAATCTATGGAGTTAAAGGAGCTTATCCAGTAGATGTAGGTTACACTACGACGAATGGGATTTCTGTCAAAGAAAGAATGACAATCTCGTTAACGGAGCCGAATTATAGCGATGTAACAGCCACTCAATGGTTTAGTCCGCATATAGGGTATTTGGCGAATAAAAAACAAATCGCAGGATATTTAGACGGTTCATATAAACCCTATCAAGTGATTACTCGAGCAGAAGCGGCAACTTTACTAGGAAGAGCATTACAATATGACGGAACGCAGACAAACACAATTTTCAAAGATGTATCAATTGATTCATTTGCATCGGGATATATCCAACAAGCAGTTGAAGCAAATATTATAACAGGGTATGACGATGGAACATTTAAGCCGGATAAAACGGTGTCACGTGCAGAAATGGCTATCCTTATATCAAAAGCTTTCAAATTAACAACAGCCTCTTCAACTAAAAATACATTTAGCGATGTATCACCGACAATGGCAGCATACGCATATATATTGCCAATCATCGAAGCAAGAGTTACACAAGGATACTCAGATGGAACATTCAGACCGTACGAAAACATGACAAGATCAGAATTCTCCGCATTTTTAACGCGAGTTCAAACAGACGACATACAATAATAGATGCCAGGTCCACAAATGATTTCAGCCAACAATCGGTTGAAATAGGAGTGGATCTGGCATTTTTCGCAAAATCAATTAGTAAATTGGATGTAAAAAAGAAAGTCAATTCAAGATATGTCGTTGTCGAAAAACGAACAAACATCCATTTTCTTTTAAATATCCTCAATTTTCTGGCTTTTGTTACACAACTGTAATGAAACCGTAACCTCACTTTAAACAAATCTTTGTTAAAATTCTAATCAGGTTGTTAAAACTGATAGAGAAAGATTCAGGGCATAACAAAATGCACCTAGAATCAAAACAAAAAATTTGTCGAGGTGGAAAATGAGGAAACGTGTAATTCAAATGGTCATCGCAGCTCTACTTATTTCAATTGCTCCATTTATGACGACTCAAGCAAGTGCAGCCACTGGAAACGAAATTGTGAATATTGCTAAATCTTTAATAGGTGTTCGCTATCAAATGGGCGGAACCACACCATCAGGATTTGATTGTTCAGGATACACTTCATATGTATATAAAAAAGCAGGCTTAACATTACCGAGAACTTCTACACAACAATATGGAACAGGTAAAGCTGTATCGAAAGCCGATTTGCAAGCAGGTGACTTAGTATTCTTTAATAACTTAGGTCCTGGCATCACACACGTAGGAATTTATGTAGGAAACGGAAGATTTGCTTCAGCAGAATCTGAAGGGATCACAACAAGCAGCGTCAATGACCCATATTACTGGGGGAAATATTATGTAGGTGCAAAACGAATCATCAACACAGCAACACCAGCAGCTTCAACTACAGTAGCTATGAGTGATGTGTACAAAGATGTGCCTCTTGCACATCCTGCATTACAAGCCATTCTTGCATTAAGCCAAGAAGGTGTAATTAATGGATACAAAGATGCAACATTTAGACCGGAAAATTCAATTACTCGTGGACAAACCGCAGCAATGGTAAACCGAGTATTAAACTTAAAAGCGCAAAACCCAGTAAACTTTACGGACGTTTCAACAAGTAATGACTTTGCAGCAGATATTGCCGCAATGAATGAAGCAGGAATTCTACAAGGTTACTCAAATGGAAAATTTGGTGTATATGAAACATTAACACGTGCTCAACTAGCAGTGATTGTAGATCGAGCTTTCGCTATGCAACAAAAAGCAGACGCAACAATTCAAGCCGCTTCAGCAGCAGCTTATCAAGATGTTCCGGACACTCACTGGGCATCTGGGGCAATTCACGCATTGAAAATAGTAGATCAAACAAAAGTATTCCAAACTTCTACCTATAAACTTAGCAGTGAGGCTTCTAGAGCTGAATTTTCTGCAGCCATTTTTAGCGCAACTTCAAACTAAGAATTCTTTAACAGGCATGCCGCATTTTGGCTGCCTGTTTTTATTATTCCCATTATATGAATCACTTAAACATGTTATTCCAAGTTTTTTTACAATTTGTTGTACTTTTTTGTTAAACTACTAGTAGATTGATAAACACATACATAAATGTGAAGGGAGAAACAATGAAAAAACAGATTATAGCAATACTTACAACAGTCGTAGTGACGTTGTCCCTCATGCCACATGCAAAAGCCGCTGACGAATTAACAGGACTTACCTTAGAAAATGAAATGCGTACCATGTTAGCGCAAGGAATTATTCAAGGCTATACAGATGGAACCATTCGCCCGAAAGATGATGTGA
>JBFGKX010000230.1:0-3585 GCA_041576455.1 Paenisporosarcina sp.
AATTTCCCAAAAGTTCCACCTTTATGTATCGGCAACAGCATCCATTCAGGTGTCGTTACATGAGGTCCATTTTCATATACGATTTCACGCTCTTTCCCTACTTCAGCAACCATTTTCACTTCAAATTGCTTTAAATAACGCAGTCCACCATGGACCAGTTTTGTTGAGCGACTGGATGTCCCACCTGCAAAATCTTGCATTTCTACAACCGCTACGTGTAGCCCTCTAGTTGCCGCATCTAATGCGATTCCTGCACCTGTTATTCCTCCACCAATGACAATCAAATCATACGTTTTTTGGCTCATCTTCGTCAAAATAGTTTCTCGATTTGTACTAGAAAATGTTTGCATGTATATGACTCCTCCTTAACCTATCTGCATAATTAACTGAATATATTGAAAAGTTTTTTGGTTGGAAAAAAGAGAGGTTGAATCGCATTATGATGTTATTCATAATGAATTCAGGCCTCTCTTAGTCTCTACCCGTTTATTAACTTAAATACACTATACCATGTTCATTTTTTATTTAAAAGCCATAGCTGCTTTCACAGCTTTTTGCCATGTTCCATATAGTTCAGAGCGCGTATCTTCTGCCATCTCTGGATTGAAATCTCTATCCACTTTCCACATATCAGCGATTTCTTGACGACTCTCCCAGAAACCGACAGCAAGACCAGCTAAATATGCCGCTCCAAGAGCTGTTGTTTCTTGAATGACCGGACGCTCAACTTCTACGTCCAAAATGTCACTTTGGAACTGCATGAGGAAGTCATTATTCACCGCTCCACCATCAACACGAAGCTTTTTAAGCTTAATTCCTGAATCTTTTTCCATCGCATCTAATACATCTCTCGTCTGGTAAGCTAGAGATTCAAGCGTTGCACGAATGAAATGTTCTTTCGTCGTTCCTCTCGTGACGCCAAAGATGGATCCACGAACATCGCTATCCCAATATGGAGTGCCTAAACCAACGAATGCAGGTACTACGTACACGCCATCGGTCGAATCTACACGCTTCGCATAATCTTCAGTAATCGCTGCATCTTTAATCATGCGTAATCCATCACGCAACCATTGAATTGCACTTCCTGCAACAAAGACACTACCTTCTAAGGCATATTCCACTTTGCCATCAATGCCCCACGCCAAAGTTGTCAGTAATCCATGATTTGAAACGACCGCTTTTTCGCCCGTATTCATCAACATGAAGCAACCTGTTCCATACGTGTTTTTCGCCATCCCTGACTGGTAACATGCTTGCCCAAATAATGAGGCTTGCTGATCTCCTGCAACGCCTGAAATTGGAATTTCATGCCCCATGAAATGATTTGCTGCAGTTTTTGCATATACTTCAGAAGATGATTTCACTTCTGGCAACATCGAGTTTGGAACACCTAAATGGTCAAGAAGTTCTTGGTCCCAAGTTAAATCATAAATGTTGTACATCAGTGTACGAGAAGCATTTGAATAATCCGTTACATGCGCTTCACCATTTGAAAGCTTCCAAATTAACCAAGTATCCATCGTCCCAAATAACAATTTACCAGCTTCCGCTTTTTCACGAGCGCCTTCAACATTATCAAGAATCCATTTTACTTTAGTACCTGAGAAATAGGCATCAATCAACAAGCCCGTTTTATTACGGAATGTATCGTTTAAACCTTGTGCTTTTAATTCATCACAAATGTCAGCTGTTTGACGTGATTGCCAAACAATTGCATTGTAAACCGGGATTCCCGTTTCTTTATCCCACACAACCGTCGTTTCACGTTGATTTGTAATACCAATTCCTTTAATTTGTTCAGGTTTCACACCTGAATCCGATAACACAGAAGCAATTACTGCTAAGATAGATCCCCAAATTTCATTGGCATCATGCTCAACCCAACCCGGCTTTGGAAAATGTTGTTGAAACTCGCGTTGTGCAATCTTAACGATTTCACCTTTTTTGTTAATTAATACAGCTCTTGAACTTGTCGTACCTTGATCTAACGATAAGATATACGTTTCCATAAATGAGTCCCCTTTATGCTGATAATTTCTCGTTTTTATGAGATTGAGTTTCGTTTTTATCCATAAACCATAAAGCTAGTAAGAAAAGAACAGTAACTCCTAAAATTACCCAAAACCAAATAGTAAAGTTGTTGGTGAATACTCCTTTATAGAATACGCCACCTAAAGATCCTCCTAGAACTGGACCTACAACCGGAATCCAAGAATAGCCCCAATTTGACTTTCCTTTTCCAGGTATCGGTAATAAAAAGTGCGCAATACGAGGGCCTAAGTCACGTGCAGGGTTAATCGCATACCCCGTCGTACCACCTAGTGAGAGACCAATCGCAACAATAAGCATCCCCACAATAAATGGGTTTAAGCCTTCTGTAAAATCATTTGCACCAATCGATAAAATTCCAACGATTAAAATAAACGTACCAATCACTTCACTTAATACATTCGAGAAGTAATGAGGAATGGCTGGACCAGTTGAAAACACACCCAGTTTCGCCTCAGGTTCTTCAGTAATTTTCCAGTGTGGATAGAAATGTAGCCAAACAATTACTGCACCAATAAAGGCACCAATCATTTGAGCGATGACATAAAACGGTACTTTTTCCCAAGCAAAACTATCATTAAATGCTAACCCTAATGTCACGGCAGGATTTAAATGAGCCCCGCTAAACTGACCGACTGCATAAACAGCCATTGCTACACCAAGACCCCATCCAAAAGCAATGACAATCCATCCTCCATCTTTTGCAAACGAGTTTTTTAAACTTACGTTTGCAACAACACCGCCACCGAATACAATCAAAATTGCTGTACCGATGATTTCAGCTAAAAATTCACTCATGTCCTCATCCCTTCCTCTTCTACCTATTTATCTATATTCCCTGTAAGAAAAAAAAAGACCACAAAAATCTACACTTCTCTAAGTGTGAAAATAGTTGTGAGTCTCTTGGTCTCTGCACGAAATATTAACTTACACTCAATCTATCAAATAATGTAAGCGCAGTCAATTAAGACTTTTAAATATTCTGTTTTATTTGATCATCATTTTTGTAATGAAATAAAACATGTGCGAGTTTACGTCTCGAGAATATGAGACCCTTACTTGAATAAATGGGTGTTGAGCTCCTTTTACCCCAGCGCACCTTATACTAAACAAGGCCAAATAAAAGAGAAAGAACCATATAGTTGTGAGTCTAGTACTCTGTTAGTTTTAACATGTAAATTCATATAAAGAGATGCTAGTTCATTTTTTTAACTTCCCCACGTTAGCTAAAAAGGGATGGTTGGCGATTTCTTTCGCTTTCCGCGGACGAAACGCTAGTCTCCTCGTTTCAACTGTCGATGACAGCTGAGACTGTGGGGTCTAGCTTGTTCCGTTTTTCCGCAGGAGTCTTCAGAAATCACCAACCATCTACCTACTAAATGAGTATGAATTGGTACGTTTATATATAAAACTTTTTAAAAATCATGTGCAATTACAATCTTTCACTTTAAGAATAAAGCAAGGGAAGATGAATGAATTGACCGACTCCTGTGGGATAGCGAAGACGTCGAAATCCACTCGAGCATAGCTCGA
>JBFGKX010000231.1:0-3583 GCA_041576455.1 Paenisporosarcina sp.
AACTCATCCTTATATTGATCACGGAAAGCATTTACTTCAGGCATTGCCTCTTTACAAAGTCCACAGCTAACAGACCAAAAATGAATGAGAGTAGGCTTTCTTCCAACTAATTGACTCTTAGTGACTTGCCCGTTTAACCAAGAAGTTGCTCCTGTTAACTCAGGCATAGGTGACCGTAATTTCATATCGTTATCCTCCAGTTCCTAAACGGTTTAAAAATTCCCCACGGCTTATGGTATGCGTGGGGAATTGACTTTGACAAATTATAGAGTTTTTTGTCCAGGGCGCCAGTTTGCTGGGCATAGACCACCTGTTTGAAGTGCTTGCAATACACGTAATGTTTCATCTACATCACGTCCAATATTGTTATGGAAAACAGTTTGATATTGCATTTCACCTTCTGGGTTCACGATAAATAAACCACGTAGAGCAATACCTTCTTCTTCAATTAATACGCCATATTCACGTGAAACTGAATGGTTTGTATCTGCTGCAAGTGGATATTTCAATTCGCCTAATCCATTGTCTTGACGTGCTGTATTAATCCAAGCTAAGTGAGTATGAATCGTATCGGTTGAAACCCCAATAATCTCAGTGTCTAAATCCTCAAACTCATCATAGCGGTCAGACATCGCTGTGATTTCAGTTGGACAAACAAATGTGAAGTCCATTGGATAAAAGAACAATACTGTCCATTTATCTTGTTTCATGTTTTCTTCTAAGCTTACTTTGCCGAAAGACTTATCTGCTAACACCGCGTCCATTGTAAAGCGAGGTGCTTGTTTACCTACCATACGTTCAGTCATAAAAAAACCTCCAAAAATAATAATCAAAAACGAAGTTAATTCGTTTTTAGCACAGTTTCTAGAATAACAAAGTAATTGAAGCAAATCAATTTATGAAGTTCCGATTTCTAACGAGACATTTGTAATAGATCAATTTTAGATGAATGTTTAGTATATCGAGTTTAAAGGAAATAATACATAAAAAGAAAGACCTATACGGCCTTACATTAAAGGTCGCTTAGGTCGTAAATCACAATATTCACATGTAGGGTCCGTACAAGCTTCTTCTCTCCAAGCATTGCATGGTGCACAGTAACAAGCGTCATATTCTTCATGATAAGATAATGGAATAAAGCAATCATTGCAATAATCTTCAAGTTCATCACTTGAAATAACTCGCTCATCAATCAGTAGAAAAATGTCTTCAATTTGTTTGTGTTTAGATTTATGACCACGTAAATTAGGGTCTAAAAATAACATCATCGTTTTGCCCATACTCGTCACTCCTTCTAAATTTCATCGTACCATATATATAGGATAGAAAATATAGTGGAGGTCCTTAAAATGGATGCAACTGCAAATATGCACCCTCTTTATCTCAAGCAAGCTTATATGACCTTTCTATTTCCATTTTCATTCCATGAGAATGATAGAAAGATCTTTACGAAGAACTTACAAGTAAATCAATTTACTTTTTTCACATTGAATGATAAAGCAATAGAAAATAAATATTATGGGGATGGAGTAAAAGTACGACATGAAGAGTTAGATCAATATTTTTTGCCTTTTTTAGAAAGGAAATTGTTTCCATATACGGCCGATGATATGGGATTTTCACGTTTTTCTAAACAATTCAATGAGTCTTTTACCCTTGAAGTTCATCATTCAAAATTCCAGTTTTTTATCAATAGTGTTGATATAACCATTTGCCCTTTTGGAATTGGGTTAATTACGATACGCACAGAAATGAATCAAGAACAAGAACAATTATGCGAGTTACTTGATTTTATGAACCACTTTCGCGTACTTGAACCCAAATTAAAAGAAGAAAAAGGAGCAATTATAAGAAAAGATAACCTTCAGTTCTCTACATCAAGTGAATTTATATTTGCTTATCTCTGTCCTTCTGTTAAAGAGTTCATCATTCATGATGAAAAACTGACAGGTTATTTTGGAAGTCTTCCTTTCTTTGAAGATGAGCGTATGATGACCTCCGGCTTTTTCAGGGCAAATGGTGAACACCCAATTAGTGAAGATCAATTGTTTCGTATGGGACAACTTGATGGGAAGAATGAAGAAGGACATTCGTTTATGTCGAGTACAAATGCAGAATATATTAATCGCTATGTGCAAAAACATGTACATAATCGTTGGGCACCTGATTCGTATACGGTAACTTCTGAACACACTCAAATAACTGTGTCAGTAAAAACAAAGCAACAATTAGCCAATACACTGTCTCAATATATGGGAAGTCATTATTATAATTTGATGCTACATTATTTCTACAAAATCATGTTACTTCGTTTAACGTTTGAATATAGTGAACTTAAGTGGAAAGAAGATGAAGATTATGTGGAAGAATTGATTGAACTTATCACAAAATTTTCTTCTCGATATCATTTCGGTGAAGTTTCTGTTCGTAGTGAAGGTAAAGAATTGTCTCATACATATCGAGATATTTTTCACCTTAATGCGATATATGAGGATGTGAAGCAAACCTTACATGAGCTATACCGAGCACAAGAAAACCAAGCAAATAAGCGTCAAAATATGTTGTTATTTATGCTTACTGTTTTCACTGTAATTTCAGGTATATATGGAATGAATCTAGTAATTGAAGATTGGAAAGGACAGTCCAATTGGTCGAAAGTGGTCGAGTATTCCTTCTTTGAGTGGGTTTCCCTCATAACTGCATTAGTTGGAATTTCACTTTCTGTTATTTTACTAGGAACAGCAGGCGGAAAAAGTTTGTGGAAAAAAGTGAGAAAATGGAAACGACTTCGATATAAATGACATCTCATTCGTCTTTTTAAGTTCAGACTGTCAACAAAAGAATATTAATTAATATAATAGGATAGAAATTCATCATCTTATCTTTTGCACGCGTTTGAAAAAAATGATGGTCGGCTATTTCTTTCGCTTTCCGCGGACGAAACGCTAACCTCCTCGACTCAGCTGTCTTTGACAGCGGAGCCTGTGGTGTCTAGCTTGTCTCCTCTTTTTCGCAGGAGTCTCCAAAAATAGTCGACCTTTTCTCTATAAGAATTACCGGAAGAATTACTCTTACTATAGCGAAATCTATTGATTCGCAAGCTTTTTCTACTACGCAAATTAATGCTTAAAACTTCTACAATTCCTCTTCTGTCACCCTACAAAAATTGGAATGAAATGACCGACTCCTGTGGGAAAGCGAAGACGTCGAAATCCACTCGAGCAACGCTCGAGTTAGTTCGGCGCAAGCCCACGGAAAGCGTTCATTTGATGAAATTACTCCACTGAAGCCGCGCCCGCTAAAGGCGTTCGCCGCAAAGGAAAACATTAATTTAACTGTATACACTAATATTCAATCGTACACAATTAAATTCACTTATTTTATTATTTGTCTTCGTTCAGATCTTCTCATTCTTCTATGAGAAGTTTTTTTGTGCTTATAATATTTATTCAACTGATACCATTTAAGTGGAAAATAGCTTTAAGTACCGCCAAGATATTTCACCTGAATCAACGTGTCCACTATGTAGGCTCTTCTAATGGCAATTATCTCGTAATATGATAAACTTTTAGGTACTCGAAAT
>JBFGKX010000232.1:0-3583 GCA_041576455.1 Paenisporosarcina sp.
CGTATTTATCTGTACATCGGCAACGATTGCCAACCCAAAAGAATTGGCTGAATCGTTGACGAATGAGAGGCATCAACTCATCGATCAAAATGGAGCTCCATCTGGAAAGAAAAACTTTATATTTTATAATCCTCCTATTGTCCATCCGACATTTGGTATCAGAAGAAGTGCAGTGTTAGAAGTTCGAGATATCGCTAAGCGTTTGTATCAAGAAGGCATTCAGACGATTGTCTTTGCAAAAAGTCGAGTGCGAGTTGAAATGCTCGTCACCTACTTGAAAGAACTGTCCAAAAAGAAAATTTCGGACGAATCGATTCGAGGTTATCGTGGAGGGTATTTACCATCTGAACGGCGACAAATTGAAAAAGGATTAAGGGATGGGACCATCAAAACCGTAGTCAGTACAAATGCTTTGGAACTTGGTGTCGATATTGGTCAATTACAAGCTTGTATTATGACTGGTTACCCAGGAAATATTGCAAGTGCTTGGCAACAAGCTGGACGAGCGGGGCGCAGACAAGATGAAGCACTGATTATATATGTCGCACAATCTACGGCACTGGATCAATATATTGTAAATCAACCTTCATTTATACTCGGTCAATCTCCTGAGGAGGCGCGCATTCATCCAGATAACTTGGTGATTTTAATGGATCATTTAAAATGTGCTTCTTTTGAGTTGCCATTCAAAACAACAGATCAATATGGTGAGTTTGAAATTCAAGAACTTCTTGCTTATTTAGAAGAAGAAGGGATCTTAGTTAAAACTTCAAACAAATGGCACTGGATGAGTGATCGTTTTCCCGCACATGAAATCAGTTTACGTTCTGCCTCTCAAGAAAATGTAGTTATTATTGATCAAACGATTCCTGCATCCACAAAAGTGATTGGCGAAATGGATCGCTATAGTTCAATGACATTGTTACATGAAGAAGCCATCTATCTTCATCAAGGAATACAATTTCAAGTTGAAATATTAGATTGGGAAGAAAAAAAAGCGTATGTACGAGAAGTAGATGTTGATTATTTTACAGACGCTAATTTAGCAATTGAATTAAAAGTAATGAGTGAGGATCGAGAGAAACGAATGGGAAATGGTCAGGTGTTTTACGGAGATGTCTCAATAGTAGCAATGGCAACGATTTTTAAAAAGATTCGTTTTGATTCACATGACAATATTGGATCAGGTCCGATTCAACTCCCGCCAGAAGAATTACATACGTCTTCTAGTTGGTTAAGTTTTGAGAGACCACAAGGGTGGACGGATTCGATGTTAACGGATGCGATGACCGGGACGGCGACATCCATTGCTTCATTTATTCCTTTATTTGTGCATTGTGATCGACGGGACATTCATGTTGTACCTCAAGTAAAATCGATCCATGCAGAGCTACCAACATTTTTTGTTTATGATAGTTACCCCGGTGGTATTGGCATAAGTGAACGTGTTTATGAAGTGTGGCCAGAATTGTTAGCGCACGTGAAACAATATGTTTCATCTTGCCCTTGTGATCAGGGATGTCCTGCGTGTATAGGTCCACAAGATGCTGCAGTTGGCTTAAAAGACGAAGTGTTAAAGCTTCTTACTTATTTGCATAAAGAAACACAAGGTGAGTTTTATGTCGTTTGAGAAAAAGTTATTACAAATGAAAAAATTGATTAAAAAGAAGCCGGCGACCTCTTCATCGCGGGCTCCTTTTAGCGTTCCGGAAATTCCAAGTTACACAGAAGAATGGGAAGATGCAGGCCTTACGGTAATTAAAAATGAGTATGGCATTGTGTTTGAAAAGAAAATTAAGTATGACTCTACATACGTTCATGGAGACTTTCAACTTCAGAAAGTGTTTGATGCCTTTGCATTGTGGAATCAATTTCAAGGAACTCATCCCATTTCAACTGACGGCGATCATGTGGTGTTTTTTGATACAGAAACAACTGGATTAAAAGGAACAGGAACTTATATATTTTTGATAGGTCAATTAAGCTGGAAAGAAAATCAGTTCGAAATGACCCAACATGTCCTCGCTCATCCGAGTCATGAGGTCGCATTTTTACTAGAATCAGGTATATGGAAAAAAGGTCAAACGATCATCTCCTTTAACGGAAAAAGCTTCGATTGGCCTCAATTGCAAACAAGATGGACCTTAAATCGAGATGATTTACCACCATTAGTAGATCCTACTCATATTGACTTGCTTCATGGATCTAGACGTGTTTGGCGAAATGAACTCCAACAATTTAAGTTAACGAAAATTGAAGAAGAAAAACTAGGGTTCAAACGTGTAGGCGATATTCCTGGTCATTTAGCACCAATTATTTATTTAGATGCGATTAAAAGTGGAAATCCGAGAACTTTATTAAAAGTGCTCCATCATAATGAATGGGACATCTTATCTCTACTCACGTTATTTGTTCATACTACTAATCTACTCTTACAAGAGCAATACAATGACTCTAGTATTTCTTCTACGAATATCGGAAAATGGTTTTCTGATTTGAAATTCAATGAAAAAGGCCAGAGTATCTTTGAACAAATCATTAAGGAATATAGCACGATAGAAGCGGCTGAAGCCTTTTATTACTTAGGACTAACTTACAAGCGGAACAAACAAATAGATTTAGCCTATCAGGCATTCAATCATTCAATCGGTCATTTACCTGATGTTTTACAAATAAGAGCATATGAAGAACTCGCTAAAATAGCTGAACATGCCAAAAAAGATTTTAAAAGTGCACAATTTTATACGGATGTAGCATTAAAAAAAATTAAAACAACACAACAATTAAAACCGGAACAAAAAGAAAGATACACACAGGCTTTTAAAAAACGATTATTGCGCATAATAAGGAAACAAACTATTTCCTGGGAAAGCGCAGATTCCGACAAAAAATGAATCGGAAATGAACCGTCAAATCTTGTTTATGCTATAATATAGTCATGATTGTAACAATGGAAGGATGATTTATATGGACCAAATATTAACTCCAGAAGTCATTTTAGAAAAAGAATTTAAAAGTGGATTACGAGGATATAACCAAGATGAGGTAGACCAGTTTTTAGACGATGTTATTCAAGATTACAATACGTTTATTCAAACCATTGAAACTTTAAAAGCAGAAAATAATCGTTTAAAAGACGAATTAACAGATGCACCAAAACGTCAAATAACGCCAACTTCATCAGGAACGACGAACTTCGATATTTTAAAACGTCTATCAAATTTGGAGAAGCATGTATTTGGGAGTAAGTTGTACGAATAATAGAACATTGCACGATGGATTGAAAAGAGAGAAAAAATCAAGTATACTAAAGATACCAATTAGATAATCCAGGTAATCGCTGCAACGCTTGACGTTGTAGAGGAAAGTCCATGCTCGCACGGTTCTGAGATGACCGTAGTGTTCGTGCTTAGCGAAAAAATAAGCTAAGGCAGTGTAAAAACTGACGGCGGGAACAACACCTAAGTCTTCGGATATGGTCTAGGTTCTCTGAAAGTGCCACAGTGACGGAGCTGACTCGGAAACGTTTCAGGTGGAACGAGGTAAACCCCACGAGCGAGAAACCCAAATTATGGTAGGGGCA